>JBBPYZ010000053.1:0-9870 GCA_038199465.1 Acidimicrobiales bacterium
CTACTCCCGCAAGGAGGGCGAGTGGGTGCCCAACCGCTTCGGTGGCCGGGAGAACCTGGAGGCCGTCGAGTTCCTGAAGGAGATGAACATCGAGGTGTACGGCCGGGTGCCCGGGGTGATCACCGTGGCCGAGGAGTCCACCTCGTGGCCGGCGGTGAGCCGTCCCACCTACCTGGGCGGCCTCGGGTTCGGCTTCAAGTGGAACATGGGCTGGATGCACGACACGCTGGAGCACTTCTCCCGTGACCCGCTGTATCGGCGCTACCACCAGGGCGAGCTGACCTTCGGGCTGCTCTACGCCTTCAGCGAGAGCTTCGTGCTGCCCCTGTCCCACGACGAGGTGGTGCACGGCAAGGGCTCGCTGCTGCGCAAGATGCCGGGCGACCGCTGGCAGCAGCTGGCCAACCTCCGGGCCCTGTACGCCTGGATGTGGGCCCACCCCGGCAAACAGCTGCTGTTCATGGGCTGCGAGCTGGCCCAGAACCAGGAGTGGTCGGAGTCCCGCAGCCTCGACTGGCACCTGCTCAACGACGCCGGCCACCAGGGCGTGCAGTCGCTCGTGCGCGATCTCAACCGCTCGTATGTGGCCGAGCCGGCGCTGTGGGAGCAGGACGCCGAGTCGGGCGGGTTCGGCTGGATCGACGCCGACGACTCGGACAACTCGGTGCTGTCGTTCCTGCGCTGGTCGGCTGACGGCAGCCGGGTGCTGGCTTGCGTGGCCAACCTCACCCCGAACCCCCACCAGGCCTACCGCGTCGGCCTGCCCCGCGCCGGCCGGTGGCGTGAGGTGCTGAACACCGACGCCGCGGTCTACGGCGGCTCCGGCGTCGGCAACCTCGGCGGCGTCGACGCCGCCGGCCCCTCCTGGCACGGCCAGCCCCAGTCGGCGCCTCTGACGCTCCCGCCGCTCGCCGTCGTCTGGCTCGCCCACGAGTCGTAGGACGACGGGCCCTGAAGTCAGGGGCGGATCAGCTCGACGTGGCGGCCGGACGCAGAGACGAGCAGCTCAAAGTCGGGGCGGTCGAGGGTGATGAGTTCATCGCCGTCCGTCGAGAGCACGACGAGCGACGCATCGACGATGTCGGACAGGCGCGCTGCACCCAGCAGCTGGCCGGCGTCACGGCCGAGAGGAACGTCGAGGGGCCGCACGTCGATGCCCTTCAGGGCCTGCGACAACCGGGCCTGGCGGGCGCCGCCTCGCCACACTTGACCGAGAACGCCAGCGTGGGTCACCGGGAGTTCGCCGGCCACCGATGCGGCCTTGAGGCGCGTCCACATCGGGCGCTCATCCCGCTCCAGGGCGATCAGGGCACCGCTGTCGAGGACCAGCGTCACGCGGACCCGGCCCGGCCCGGGGCGGCCCGACGGCCGCGCACCACCACGGCTTCCTCCCGGTCGGATCGTCGCTGGGCGGCGATCTCGGAGGTGGTGATCTCCCCGAACTCCACCTCGTAGTCGGTGATCGCGGCCCGCAGCTGCTCCAGCTGCTGATCCCGCCGGACCTTCTCTGCGATGGCTGTGGACACCCACCCACTCAACGAGTCGGCGGCTCCAGCGTCGACGGCACGGTTTCCAGCCTCGACCAGCTCGGGATCCACGGTCACCGTCATGCGCTGCTTCCGGGCACTCATACTGCAAGTGTAACGTCGCGCTTACGCACTGCGCATCGCTCCGCGCCGTCGACCTATCCTTACTCCGGCCATGCCGCACCTCCCATCGCAAGGCATCGGAGACGGTCTTGCACGCTCGATCCGGCACCGGAACGGCAAGGTCTTCGAGCCTGGCCACGACCTCGGCCAGGGGTTATGGGCGCCCGGGCGTCGAGGAGGCAAACGCAGATCGCATGCCGGAGCGCCGTCCCTAGAGCCTGTCTGCACCGATGATCGCCATGCCGAAAAGGCTATCGACGGGTGTGGCGCTGATTGTCGCTCAGAGACCGGCAGCAACGACATGGGTCTCGCCCGCCCGCCCTTCCGGGACGGGGCGCCGCCGCCGCTACGATGCTCGACCGGCATGGGCGTCACGTTCGTCGTTCATGGGCACTTCTACCAGCCGCCTCGGGAGAACCCGTGGACCGAGGTGGTGGCGCCGGAGATCTCGGCGGCGCCGTTCCACGACTGGAACGAGCGGATCACCGCCGAGTGCTACCGGCCGAACGGGGCGGCCCGGGTGGTGGACGAGCGGAACCGCGTGCTGGCGCTGGTCGACAACTACGGGCTGCTGTCGTTCAACGTCGGGCCCACGTTGACGTCGTGGCTGGCGGGGCACGCTCCGGACGTGCTGGGGCGGATGGTGGCCGACGGGGCCGGGGCCCTGGCCCAGGCCTACGGGCACATCATCCTGCCGCTGGCCACCGAGCGGGACGTGCGCACCCAGGTGCGGTGGGGGCTGGCCGATGTGCGCCACCGCTTCGGACGGGAGGCCCGGGGAATGTGGCTGCCCGAGTGTGCGGTGTCGGAGGAGGTGCTGGCGGTGCTGGCTGAGGAGGGCGTCGGGTTCACCATCGTGGCCCCGAGCCAGATCGCCGCCGTCCGGTCGCTCGGCGGTGGCCGGTGGGAGGAGGTGGGATCGGCGCCGGACACCCGCCGGCCGTTCCACTGGCAACACCCCACCCGGCCTGAGCTCGGGCTCGACCTGGTGGTCTACGACGGGGGGCTCAGCAACGAGGTGGCCTTCGGCCTGGGCCGGATGGGCAGCGCCGATCTGGTGGGGCGGGCGGCGGCGGCGGGCGAGGGCCTGGTGGTGATGGCCACCGACGGCGAGACGTTCGGACACCACCACCGGTGGGGGGAGCGGAGCATCGCCTACGCCCTGGCCGTCGAGGCCCCCCGCCAGGGGGTGGTGGCCGCCAACCTGGCGGCTGGCTTGGCTGCGGTCCGGCCCACCCGGCAGGCACGGGTGCGCACCTCGGCGTGGTCGTGCGCCCACGGGGTCGGCCGGTGGATGCAGGACTGCGGCTGCTCGACCGGCGGCCAGGCCGGCGACGACCAGCGGTGGCGGGCGCCGCTGCGGGCCGCCCTCGACCTCCTGCGCGACGCCCTCTACGAGGTGGCCGAGCGGAGGGGGCCGGCGCTGCTCGGGGAGGTGTGGGCGGCCCGGGACGCCTACGTCGACGTGCTCCTCGGCGCCCGCAGCCAGGACGACTTCGCCACCGAGCACGTGATCGGCGACAGGGTCGACGCCTTCACCCTCCTCGAGGCGCTGCGCAGCGGCATGGCCATGTACACCTCGTGTGGCTGGTTCTTCCACGACCTGGCCGGCCTGGAGACGGTGCAGGTGCTGCGCTACGCAGCCCAGGCCATGGACCTGCTCGAGGAGCTGGGCGAGCGCCCGCCCACCGCTGCCTTCCTGGCCGTCCTGGCCACCGCCCGCAGCAACCGGCCTGAGGAGGGTGACGGCACCCAGGTGTGGCGCACCCACGTCGAGCCGGCCCGCGTGGGCCCTTCACGGGTCGCCGGCCACCTGGCCCTGGCCGGCGTGCTGGCCGGCCAGGCACCGCCGAGCCGACTGGCGGCGTGGGACATCGAGGCGGGCCTCCATGCCCGGCACGAGCGCGGCGGCATCGGCCTGGCCACCGGGGTGGCCCGGCTGCGCCACCGTCGCACCGGCCGTACCTCGGCCCACGCCTTCGCCGCCCTGCGGCTGGGCGGCCTGGAGGTTCTGGGCGCCACCAGGCCGGCGGACCCGGAGCGCGACAGCGGCGACGTACGGGCCATCCGTCGGGGCCTGCTGGGCGGCACGCCGATCACCACCCTCCTGCGGGAGCTGGGCGAGCGGTTCGGGCCGGTGGAGTTCGACGTCACCGCGGCGCTGCCCGGGTCGGCCGAACAGCTGCTCGGGGACGTGGCCAGCCGGCTCACGGGACGCTTCGTGGCCGAGCTCGAGCACCTGCTGGACGACGCCCGCCCCACCCTGGAGGCGCTCGTCAGCGCCGGCTACCCGCTCCCGCCCGAGCTGGCCCTGCCGGTCGAGGTCGCCCTCGGCGCCCGGATCGAGGCGCTCGTGGCGGCGCGGGGTGGCTCGACCTCGATCCTCGACCACGAGGAGGCCATCGCCCTGGCCCGCTCGCCGCTGGCCGCGTCGATCAGCATCGACACCCCGGCCGCCCGGCGGCAGCTGGGAGCGGCGGTCGAGGGTGCCGTGGCCAGCGCGGTCGCGGGCGAACCTGGTGGGCCCGCATTCGCCCTGCGGGCACTCCTTCTGGTCGAGCAGCTCGGCGTCGGCATCGACCTCGACCGGAGCCAGGAGGCGGTGTACGCCGCCCTGATCGACCACGACCGACCTGACCTCCAACCCCTCGGTGAGGCGCTGGGGCTGGCGGTGGAGACCCTCGGGGTCCCCACCTGAGCCTGTCAGGGCTCAGTCGATCGACAGCTTGGCGAACAACTGAGCCTTCTTCTCCTCGAAGGTCTCGAAGTCGATGGCCTTCGCCTCGAAGTCGTGGTGGAGGGCCTCGATCTGACGGAGGACCTCGTCGGTGGAGTGCCCGGGCGGAGGCGGCGCCGCCTCTTCGGCGGGCACCTCCTCCGTCCGGTCGTGGCGGCGCTCACGCTTGGCTGCAGCCTTGGCCTTCTTGGCCCGCTCGAGTTCGAGCTTGCCGAAGCTGCTGCGCTGCGCTGCCAGTTAGATCACCCGGACCTTCTGGGCCTCTTCGCCCTTGCGCCCGGGGGCGACGTCGAACTCGACCTGCTGACCCTCCTCGAGGCTCTTGTAGCCCGACCCCTCGATGTTCGAGAAGTGGACGAACACGTCGTCGCCGTCGGTGCGGGAGATGAAGCCGAAGCCCTTCTCAGCGTTGAAGAACTTCACAGTGCCGGTTGCCATCAAATTACCTTCTCATGCTCTCGGGCGAGTACCAGGTCGTCTCAGCCGTCTGGCCCACCACCCTAGGCTGTTTTCGCGGCCTACGACCGACACCACCCCGCCGGCCCCCTCAGGAGGCGCAGTCGCGCAGGCTGGCGGCCGCCTCCTCGGGCGAGACGACGTTGATGACCACACCGGTGCCCAGCTCGAACCCGGCGCGGGTGGTGGCCTTGGGCAACACGTGGGCGTGCCAGTGGAAGTCGCCGGCGCTTCGGTAGGGGGCCGAGTGGAAGATGACGTTGTAGGCGATGTCGCCGAGCCGGGCTCGCAGGGCGGCCAGGCCCCGCTGCAGGGCCCGGCCGACCGCAGCCAGGTCGGCGGCCGGGGCCTTTGCCAGGTGACCCCCGTGACGGCGGGGGAGGACCAGCATCTCGAAGGGGGTTCCCGACCAGTAGGGGCAGACGACCAGGACGTCGTCGTCGACGTAGACCACGCGCACCTCGGCCGACTCCTCGGCGTCGAGGGTGGTGCACAGCAGGCAGTTGCCGGTGAAGCGGGCGAAGCCGGCCTGCTCGTCGGTGATCTCCCGGGGCACGAAGGGAATGCCCATCAGCTGGCCGTGCGGGTGCTCGAGCGACGCCCCGGCCTCCCGCCCGGAGTTCACGATGGCCTGGCTGTAGCGCAGGCCGGGCAGGGCCGAGTGGGCCGTCATGCGGGCCGCCACCGCCTGCATCACCAGCGCCGAACGGCGGTCGTCGAGCTCCGCCCAGCTCCGGTTGTGCTCGGGACCGAGGAGGAGCAATTCGTGGATCCCGCTGCCGGGCGCCTGGGTGAAGACAGGCCCGAGGTTGGTGACGGCCATGGGCACGCCGCCCTCGAAGGCCGGGTAGCGGTTGGGCACCACCCGCACCTCCCAGCCGTCGCCGTCGCCGAGCTCGAGGGTGGGGGGAAGGTCGTCGTCGCTGTGGCCACCGGGGCAGAACGGGCAGGGGCGGGTGTCGGCCTCGACGGGGAGGAGCCGGGGCTGGAACGCCGAGGGACGCTCCCGCCGCTCCTCGCTGATGACGCTCCACCGACCGTTGAGCGGGTCGAGGCGGAGCTGGCTCACCGGATCCCCGGTTGTCCCGTGGCGCACATATCGGGCACCAACGTAGCCCTGGCCAGACGGTCATCCGCAGGGCGCCTGGCCTACGATCGGCCGACGTGCTCGGTGACAGGGAGCGGTCAGGTGCCTACGCCTCGGAGCAGCGCCGACTGGTGCGCGAGGCCGTGGCTGGCGAGGTGCTGACCTTCACGCCCTACTGGCGGGAGGCGGCGGCCGAGGCCGGCCTGGCCAGCCCCGGCTCGGCCGAGGAGCTCATCGGTCTGCCGCCCCGCCCGCTCAGCGCCCTCGGCCCCCCTGACGCGCTGGTCCTGCGGCCGTCGGCCGAGGCCGTGCGCAAGGTCGGGCCCAAGCCCCTCCGCAAGCGGCTGCGGCGGGCCCGGCTCGGCCGGGGGAGCGAGGGCGCCATGCGCCGCATCCTCGACCCCCTCTACAAGCCCGTCCACTGGCTCATCGACGGGAACGTTCCCGTCGGGTGCACCGAGGCCGACCTGGTCCGCCTGGCCGAGCTGGGCCGTCGCAGCCTCGAGCTGTCCGGCGTCACCGGTGACGACGCCATCGTGGGCCTGCTGCCGCCCGGCCCGACCCTCTCGTCGTGGCAGCTTGCCCTCGGAGCCCGCGAGGCCGGGGTGCCTCTGGCCGGGCTGGCCCCGGCGGCCTCCATCGCTGCGGTCAGCCTCCTCGGCCCCACCGTGCTGGCGGGCCGGCCAGCCGAGATCCTGCGGGTGCTGAAGGCGCTCAGCGGCTCGGCCCGCAGCGCCGTCGTCACCGTGCTGGCCATCACGCGGGCGCCCCTGCTCGGCACCGAGCGGGCCGAGCTCGAGAGGACGGCGGGGTCCCAGGCCACGGTGGTCGAGTGGTGGGCGCCCCCCGGCGTGCGGGCGCTGTGGGCCCAGTGCCGCGGCGGCCAAGGCGTGCACACCTGGCCCCAGGCCGAGCTGGTCGAGGTGTGCGCTCCCGACGGCACCCCCACCCTGCCCGGCGAGGAGGGCGAGCTGGTGTGGACCGGGCTGGGCTGGCGGGGCACCACGTTCGTCCGCCTGGCCACCGGGGTGCACGGTCGGGTGGTCCAAGGCCCGTGCGAGGCATGCGGGCGCACGACGCCGCTGGTCCAGGGCGCCAGGCTCGCTGCCGGGAGAGGCCGGCGGGCAAACAGCTCCGGCGAGGTCGAGGGCGTCGAGGTCGAGGGCGTCGAGGTCGAGGGCGTCGAGCCGGCGTCGGCCACCGGCCGGCCCGATCCGGTGCGGTCCGTCCGTGCCCGTCGGCCCCCGAGGCCCGAGCCGGTGCGCAGGCCGGAGCCGGAGGTGGCCGCGCCGGAGGTGGCCGCGCCGGAGGTGGTCAGGGCGGACAGCATCGTGCTGCGGGTCAGCGACGAGGAGGCGACGCCCTGGGCGGCGCCGGTCGCCGACGACGAGGAGGGGGTGGTCCGGGCCGTGGCCAAGGACCCCGACGAGATCGCCGCGGTTCGGCCCGAGCGGCCCGTGAGGACGGCGGACCGCCACAAGCCGGTCGACCTCGACCACCTCCCCCCGGTCCCCGAGGTCGGCCCCGACGCCGCCGACGGCAGCTCGGACGACGCCTGGCTGCCCGAGACCGGCGAGATCGACGCCTGGCCGGCGCCCGTGCTCGCCTCGATCGAGGGGCTGGCGGCGTGGCAGGTGGAGCACCGCCGTCGCCGCGGCCACGACGAGCTGGTCGTGCACCTGGCCCTCGGCGGGGACGCCGACCTGGCCGAGGTCCTGGTTGCGCTGGAGCGCTCGGTCGGCGCCACCCAGTACGTGGTCAGCTCGCAGGACGAGGTGGCGGCCCGCCTCGCCGCCGCCGACGGCAAGCGCATCGTGGACCGGCGGCGTCCTGACACTTGATCGGGTGAGGGGCGGAGATAGCCCTTCGGATGAGCGTATATACTGGGGCTGATGGCGAAGCATCTGATCGACCTGGACGAAGCGGCGCTCGGGGGAGCACGGGCGGAGCTCGGCACCACCACCATCAGGGACACGGTGAACCAGGCGCTTCGAGCGGCGACCTCTCGTCGAGCGGAACGGGTCGCCGTGGACCTCGATGTCCTCGCCGGAAGCGATCTCGGCGATCGTGCTGATGCATGGCGTTGAGGTTCCTCGTGGACACCAGCGTCCTGAAGCGACTCGGCCGGGCGGAGGTGCGTGCGGTCGTCGAGCCCCTGGCCGCGACCGGTCAGCTCGGCCGCGCCACCATCTGCGACCTGGAGGTCGGCTTCTCGGCTCGCAATCTGGAGGAATGGGATCGCCTGGTCGGTGCCCTGGATGCGTTCGACCCGGTGGAGACCACGGAGTCGCACGTGCGCCGGGCGCGACAGGTGCAGCGCCTGCTGGCAGGGCGCAGCCAGCGAGGCCGCAAGATCCCCGACCTGCTGATCGCCGCCGCGGCCGAGGAGCGTGACCTTGCCGTCATCCACTACGACGCCGACTTCGACGTGATCGCGGCGGTCACGGGTCAGCGCTGTCAGTGGGTCGTACCTGCGGGCGAGGTCGATTGACAGGCCAGGCCGGGCCTCGTCGGCACCTCCGAGGCAATAGCGTTCAGCCCGTGGCCGCCCTCGAAGATGAGCCCGGTTCGGTGGTGTACCTCGACAACGCCGCCACCACGCCGCTGCGGCCCGAGGCGCTGGAGGCCATGCTGCCGTTCCTCACCGAGCGGTTCGGGAACCCCTCGGGCGGGCACCGGGTGGCCCGGGCGGCCCGGCTGGCCCTCGACGAGGCCCGGGACGACGTCGCCGAGATCCTGGGGTGCGGTCCTGGCGAGGTCGTCTTCACCGGCGGGGGGACCGAGGCCGACAACCTGGCCGTGCTGGGGGTGGTGGCGGCCCGGGGCGGCACGGCGGTGTGCCCGGCGGCCGAGCACCACGCCGTGCTGCACGCCGTCGAGGCCGTGGGCGGGACGGTGGTGGGCGTCGGCCCGGACGGGTCGGTCGACCTCGAGCAGCTGGCCGCCGCCCTCGACCAGCTGGACGAGGTGGCCGTGGTCAGCGCCATGACCGCCAACAACGAGCTGGGCACCCTCACCTCCCTCGACGAGGTGGCGGCGGTGGTCGACGAGCGGGCTCCGGGGGCAGCCCTGCACACCGACGCGGTGCAGGCGGCGGGGTGGTGCGACCTGGGCCGGCTGGCGGCCCGGGCCCAGCTGATCAGCATCGCCGCCCACAAGCTGGGGGGGCCGAAGGGCGTGGGCTGCCTGGTGGTGCGCGACGGGACGCCGCTGCACCCGGTGCTGCACGGCGGCGGCCAGGAGCGCAACCGGCGCAGCGGCACCCACGACGTCGCCGGCGTCGTGGGCTTCGCCACGGCCCTGCGCCTGGCGGCTGACGAGCGCGACGAGGCCAGCACCCGGGTCGGCGCCCTCCGGGACCGGCTCTGGGCCCGGCTGGTCGACGAGGTGGGCGGCGTGGTGGCCTCGGTCCCGCTCGGGCGGGCACTGCCCGGCCACCTGCACGTGCGGATCGAGGGATGCGAGGGCGAGGCCCTGCTTGTGCTGCTCGATGACGCCGGCGTCTGCGCCTCGGCCGGGTCGGCCTGCGCCAGCGGGGCCGTCGAGCCTTCGCACGTCCTGTCGGCCATGGGGGTGCCGAAGACCGAGGCCCTGACCAGCCTGCGCCTCAGCCTGGGCCGCACCACCACCGAGGCCGAGGTCGAGGCGGCCGTCACCGCCGTGGCCGCGGCCGCCACCCGGCTGCGCACCGGGGTCTGAGCGCTATGCGGGTCCTGGTCGGCATGAGCGGCGGGGTCGACTCGTCGGTGGCCGCCGCCCTCCTGCTCGAGCAGGGGCACGAGGTGGTGGGCGCCACGCTCAAGCTGTGGGGCGGCGCCAGCGACTCGGGGTGCTGCTCGGTGGCCGACGTCGAGGACGCTCGGCGGGTGGCCCAGCAGCTGGGCGTGGTCCACCACGTCTTCACCTTCACCGACGACTTCGACGAGCACGTGGTGGCGCCC
>JBBPYZ010000054.1:0-3351 GCA_038199465.1 Acidimicrobiales bacterium
CCACGGGGTCCACCCGTTCTACATGTGGTACTGGGGCGCCCACGCCCTCCAGCACCTGGGCAAGGTCGTCATCGTCGGCGGCGACCCCCGGGCGGTGCGCCGCCTCGGCTTCTCGCCAGCGTCCACCCTGCAGGACGCCCTTGAGATGGCCGAGGACGTGGTCGGCCGCTCCCCCACCATCACCCACCTCCACAACCCCCCCATCTTCCTGGCCGACGTGACCTGATCTTCGGCGGCGCTCGGAGAAGGGCGCCCCCGCGTTTTCCAGGCAGAATCGGTAGATGTAGAACGCACATAGCGTGTCATCCAGCGCCCTTGCCGGGGTGCCCCTGCCTTTGACGCCCCAAGGGGCGGGTAGTACGTTCACCCGAACGATTGGGATGCGTCGGCGCCGCCTTTTGCATGACCGATGGCAGGGGGATGTCCGTGATGAAGAAGCCGAGGAACGGTCTGCGCCGTCGTTCGATCGCTTTCGCCGCGGTGTCGGCGGCGGTCCTCACCGTCAGCGGGCTGCCCGTCGGACTTGACGCCTCGGCGGCCCAGGCCACCGCCGTCACCTCGGTGACCGGCGGCGCCACCGGCTACTTCTCCAGCGTCGGCCTCTCTGGAGGCCCCGCCACCGACAGGGGCCCGGCGGGAACGCCCGGCTGCGACGACACGACCACATCCTCGTGCAGCCCCTCGGTCAGCCTGCCCGCGGCGGGCGGCAGCGACCAGGCTGACGACCTTGACGGGGCGTCGGCCCAACACGGCCCCACCATCGCCTTTGCCACGACCTTCATGACCACGGGCACCCAGGGGCGGACGGGCGACGACGGTCAGGTGCACGCCTGGGCTTCGGCGAGCGCCATCGGCTCGGGTCCCCTCACCGCCACCGGGGCCAGCAGCACGTGCTCGGCGGACGCCTCCGGCGTCACCGCCTCCACGGCCATCGCCGGCGGCCGGCTGGTGACCAGCACCGATCCCACCACGGGGGAGCCCTCGGTCACCCGCCGGATTGGTCCGACCCCGGCGCCCAACACCGTCCTCACGGGCACCCTCGACCACCTCGGTGACAGCTTCAAGGTGGTGTTCAACGAGCAGATCCTCAACCCCGACGACTCGATCACCGTGAACGCCTACCACCAGTATCTCCTCGGCCCCGGGGCCGTCGGCGACCTCATCGTCGGTCAGTCCACCTGCGGCGTCACCGAGGCCGATGCGCCGTCGGCGCCGGAGACCGTCCTGACCGCGGTGGAGGGCACAGTGCCCACGGCGGATCAATCCGGGAAGCCCGGAGCCTGGAAAGTCAGCCCGGCGCTGCAGGCCGGCCCGAGCAAGGCTGCGGTGCCATCGGCTGCGGTGCTGTCGGCTGCGGTCCCGTCGGCTGCGGTGCCGGACGGACCGGCCCTGGTGGCGGCGGCCGCCGCCCCCATGGTGATCCCGGCCGGGACCGAGGGAGCCGGCGCCTACGGCTTCTACGCCAGCCTCGGCCTCTTCGGCGGGCCCCCGGTCCCAACCGGACCGACACCCAAGGTCGCTCTGCCGGCGGGCGGCGCCGACCCGGCGTTGACCGAGACGGTCCCGACAGGCAAGGCGCAGTACGGGCCGGCCGTCCTCTTCGAGTCGGGCGAGATCAAGGTCAGCACCCAGGGCACGGCCACGACCTCCACCAGCTCGGCCTCGGCTGCCGACGTCGGCCCCAGCCCTTTCGAGGCCAGCCTGGCCTCCAGCACGTGCAGCTCGACCGGGGGCGAGGTGACGGGCTCCTCCACCATCACCGGCGGGACGGTCAGGGTGTCGCTGGGCCCGGACGAGGATGCCACCGAGACCGACGACGTGCTCGTGCCGATCCCAGCCAACCCGCCCCCCAACACCACCTTCGAGGGTGCGATCGAAAACGTGGGCGACACGTTCACGGTGGTGGTGAACGAACAGGAGAGGACCGAGACCGGCATCGTCGTCAACGCCGTGCACGTGAAGCTCCCTGGCCCCAACGGCATTGGTGACCTGGTGATCGCCCAGTCCCGCTGCCTGAAGACCGGCACGGCGGCAGCTCCGGGCGCAGGCGGCACGGGCACCACGACCAACACCCGCGGCACCACCGGCGCCACCGGCACCCGGTCGACGGGCGGAAGCGCGATGGCCTCCACGGGCTTCGACCGGCCGATCCTCCCGGGGATGCTGCTGCTGGCCCTGGGGTCGGCGTTGGTGCTGTGGGGCCGCTCCCGGCGCCGGTCGAGGCCGGAGCACCAGGCGAATGGCGACGGCTAGAGCCCTGGCGGGCGAGCGGCTGCGGTGACCCCGACCCAGGTCCCGGCACCGGTGGACGAGGCGCCCGACACCGCCGATGCGGTCGGCACCACCCAGCCTCTCACCGAAGCGGCGCCGCCTCGGCGGCGGCGGCCGCCGTGGGTCTCCCTGGGGGCCTACGTCGCCACCGTGCTCGCCCTCATCACGCTCAACTTCGCCCTGCCCCGGCTGATGCCCGGCAACCCCATCGACGCGCTGCTGGCCCAAGGCGCCGACGGGGCCGTCCAGAACGACCAGACCAGGGCGGCGCTGACCGAGTACTACAGGCTCGACCAGTCCATCCCCGAGCAGTACGTCCACTACCTGGGCGGCCTGACCCGGGGCGATCTCGGCCGCTCGACCACCACGAACGGCTCCGTCGGCGAGGAGCTGGGGGGCCGGGTGGGCTGGTCGCTCCTGCTGATGGTGGCAGGGATGCTGATCTCGGTCGCCATCGCCCTGCCGGCCGGCATCCACTCCGGCTGGCACCGCAGCAAGCGGGCCGACCGCAACCTGCTCGGGCTGTTCCTCACCCTCCAGAACCTGCCGATCTACCTGGTGGCGGCGGCCGCCTTCACCCTCCTCGTCAGCAAGCTCGGTCTCTTCCCCCCCGGCGACGCAACCACGCTCTTCGGCGGGTACACCGGCTTCGCCTACGTGCTCGACGTCGGGCGCCACCTGATCCTGCCGGCGCTGCTGCTCGGCCTCGACTTCGCCACCTATGAGTTCCTGGTCATGCGCTCCTCCATGGTCAGCGAGCTCGGTTCCGACTATCTGCTGGCCGGCCGGGCCAAGGGGCTGCGGCACCGCCGCCTCAAGTACCGCTACGCCGCCCGCAACGCCCTGCTGCCCGTGGTGACGGTGATCGGGCTGCAGTTCAGCGTGGCCATCACCAGCATCATCTTCATCGAGCAGATCTTCTCCTACCCCGGAGTCGGCGGGTACATGTTCCTGGCCATCGCCCAGCGGGACTACCCGGCCATGCAGGGAGCCTTCCTGCTGCTGACGATCTCGGTAGTGACGGTCAACCTCTTCGTTGACCTGGTCTACCGCCGGCTCGATCCCCGGACATCGATGTGA
>JBBPYZ010000055.1:0-12465 GCA_038199465.1 Acidimicrobiales bacterium
AGGGCGAGGTGGTGTCGTGGGCCGACCGCATCGCCTACGTGTGCCACGACCTGGAGGATGCGGTGGCGGCCGGCGTCGTCACCTACGACATGGTCCCCGGGGTGGTGCTGGAGCGGTGCGGGTCGACCCGATCGAGCCAGCTGCGGGCCCTGATCCGGGGCCTGGTCGAGCGGTCGGCCGGGGGGGGCCGGGTGGCCATGGCCCCCCAGATGGCCGAGGCCCTGGCCGCCCTGCGGGCCTTCAACTACGAGCACGTCTACCTGCGGCCCGCCTCGGTGCAGCAGGGGACGGCGGTGGTGAAGGTCCTCCAGGCGCTGGTCGAGCGCTACGCCGACCGCCCCAACGTGCTGCCGGCCTTTGGCGACGGCACCACCCCCCGGGGCCTGGTCGCCGGCAGCGACGCCGCGCTTCGCGAGGCGGTCGCCTACGTGGCCGGCATGACCGACCGCTTCGCCTTCTCCCAGGCGGTGACCTTGCTGGGCTGGGACACCGCGGCGCTGCCCACCGGCGTCGGCCGCTAGGCACGGCTCATCGAGGCGACGACCTTCCACCTCGAGGGTCTGGCCCAGGACGGCCTACCCGTGCCCCAGCCCAACATCGTTGAGGTGGGTCGCGTCCAGTTGCCGGCCTGACTCCCGGGAGCGCTTCCGACGGAAGCGGTCGCAGGCCTGGACCTGCCGCTTGTAGTGCAGTACGGGAAGACGACAACTATGGCCCGTCCTGCGTCAGATCGAGTTCAGAACCTGACGTCGGCCGGTGATCGATCCCCGCCCTGCGCGTGGTTCCCGAGGAGCGAGCCAGGCGGTACCGTTGGCCCGTGGACAGCATCCTCAGCCAGGTGTGGGTGCGCCGGCTGGTGGCCGCCGCCGTGGCCCTGCAGCTGGTGGTCGGCGTGGTCTCCACCTTCATCGTCGAGGCCGCCGACCCCGTGGCCGCGCCCGCCGCCGCCCCGCTCCCGGTCGAGGTGCCGCAGCCCGAGGTCGCCCCTCCGCCTCCCCCGCCGCCGGTCCCCGGCGCCACCGCCGGCGCCGACGCCGTGGTGCCCAAGGTGGCCCTGTTCGAGGCCGAGGGTGGGGGTGAGCCCTTCGCCAGCCTGAGCAACCCTACCTTTGAGAAGGTGCCGCTGATCTTCCACGTCCTGGAGGACAAGGGGGCGTGGCTGCACGTGCGGGTCAACACCCGACCCAACGGGGCCCGGGCGTGGATCCGGCGCAGCGACGTGACCCTGCGCACGCTGCCGAACCGCATCGTCATCGACCTCTCCGACCGCCAGCTCACCGTGTTGCAGGGCAACGACGTGCTGGCCCAGCACCCCGTGGCCGTCGGCGCGCCCCGGGCCCCCACCCCCCTCGGCGAGTTCTACGTCGACGCCACCGTCAACCTGCCCAAGGCCAACGGTCCCTACGGCGCCGGCCAGCTCAGCGTCAGCGGGTTCTCGGAGGTCTACAAAACCTTCGGCGGCGGCATCGGCCAGATCGCCATCCACGGCACCAACAACCCCCGCAGCATCGGCGGCACGGTGAGCAACGGTTGCATCCGGATGCTCAACGCGGCCTGGATCCAGGTGGCCTCGCTGGCCGCCAACGGCACCCCGGTATCGATCCAGGCCTGACTCCTCACCGCCGCTCGATCAGCCCGTCGGTGTAGCACAGCGACCATGGCCCCTCCGTCCAGGTCCTCGGCCAGACTTGTCATGCGCTGGAGGATGACGCCCGGCGAGCGCAGGATTAGGGCGTAGGCCGCACCGCGGCCCCGCAGCTGGCCCATGGTGGCGGCGGCGACGACGCCCCGGCCGACCACGTCACCGACGGCGAAGCCGAGCCGGCCGCCGTGCACCCGGAACACGTCGTATCAGTCTCCGCCGACCTCGGTGCCAGCCGCCCCGGGTCGGTAGCGTCCGGCCAGCTCCAGCCCGGGGACCTCCGGGAGCCGGGGTCGGGGCCACCAAAGGCGACGATGGCCGACGGCGCCTGGCGGAAGACCTCCTCCAGGCGCCCGCCAGCCGGCGATGACCCGGCGCTGGTCGTCGTGGTGGACGCGGACGGCCTAGCCGTCGCCGAGCAGGTCGGCGGAGGGGTGGCCGAGGATGCGGGCCAGCTCCTCGTTGGCGAAGGTGCCCTGGCCGGTGGCGTCGGCCAGGAAGATGCCGACCGGTGCCTCGGCCACCAGCGAGCGGTAGCGCTCCTCGCTCCGGCCGGTGGCGATCTCCTCGAGGACCCGGGTCTGGGTGGCCGCCAGCGCCAGCGTCGGGTGCTCGGCCCGAGGACCGAATCAGGCCGAGGGGGCGTTGGCGACAGCACGCTCGACCGCACCGGCGAGGAGCGGCGAGAAGCGGGGGTTGAGGGCGGCGACGGCCTGGAGGTCCTCGCCGGCTCCGGCGGTGTCGCCGAGGGAACGGCGGATCTCGGCCCGGTGCCAGTGGAACGACGCCCGTGGGGTGCCGAGGCGCAGCGCTTCGTCCGCGTACGGGAGGGCCTCGGCGCTGCGGCCGGCGCTCTGCAGCTGCCAGGCCAGGGCGTCGGCAGCCAACACGCTCGGTCGGCTCCGGTACGCCTGCCGGGCCTCCTTCAGGCCCCGGGCCAGGTCGATGCCGGTGTCGGCCGAGTGGAGGGCCAGCTCGAGGTCGAGCACCACCCCGTTGGCCTGGAACAGCCGACGCTCAGCGCCGAGGAGCTCCTCGAGCCGCTCGGCGCCCGGGCCGTCCCCGGCGGCCCGCTTCAGCTCGGCCAGCTGGACGACGAGACCCGGGGTCGGTGCCCGGTCGATCACCGGGACGAGCACGGCGATGGCTCCCGCCAGATCACCCCGGGCGCCAAGGACCTTGGCCAGGCCGGACGGCGGGCCGAGCGAGCGGGGATCGAGGCGGGCCGCCGCCTGGTAGGCGGCGTCGGCCTCGTCGAGTCGGCCCTGCTCCCAGGCCAGCTCGCCCAGCTGGAAGCGGGCGAAGGCGGCATCGGCCGGTCGTGATGTGGCCTGCAGCGCCGCCTCCATCGCCGTGGTGGCGCCGGCCACGTCACCTCGCAGCTCGCGAACGTAGGCGACCCGGGCGTAGGAGGCGAGGTCAGGCCGCAGGTCGACCATGGTCTGGGCGGCCGTCGTCGCCTCGTCGTAGCGGCCCAGCTCGAGCAGGGCATCGACGAGCGGACCGTAGGGAGAGGCCACGTCCGGCTCCACCGCCACCGCAGCCTTCGCCGAGCGCAACCCGGCCCCGAACTCATGGCGGGCGTTGGCCAGCACCGCCCTGGCCCGCAACGGCTTGGCGCCGTAGGGGGCGAGGCGGAGCGCCTCGGCGATGGCCGCCTCGGCGCGGGCGTACGCGGTGGGATCGCCTCCGAGCCGGGCCGACTCGACGTGCAGCACACCAAGGTCGGCCCAGCCCGCAGCGTCCTGCGGCCGGGCCCGCAACGCGGTGTGCCGGGCCTCGATCTCGGTCCGCAGCGGGTCCCGGGACGACGGGGTGGCCAGGATCGGAGGCCGCTGCGGCCCGTCGCGCCAGGCGGAGACCGTCGTCACCACTCCAACGAGGAGCAGGGCCAGGCCGAGCACGAGCAGGACGGCCAGGACCCTTCGGCTGGACGGCGCAGCCTCGGACTGCTCGGTGGCGGAGCTCACGCCGGGAGGTCGGCACGCGCCGGTGCGGCGGGTGTGGCGAAGACCACGAGGTTGTCCAGGTAGGTCTGGCGCCTGCGGTCGAAGCGGCCGATGCAGGTGATCAGCCGCAGTCCAGGGCCGGATCCGGTCCCAAAGACCTCCTCGGTGGGGAAGCGGCCCTTCGGGAAGACCTTGAGCTCGGAGACGGTGTAGCGGGCGGTGGAGCCGTCGCTGCGGGGGATCAGGATCTCCTCGCCGGCCTTGAGCCTCTGCAGAGGGTAAAAGACGGCCGGCCCGCTGTCATTGTCGATGTGGCCGACCAGGACCGAGACACCCGCCTCGCCGGGCACGGCGCTGCCCTCGAACCAGAAGGCACGGTCGAAGTCGTCGGGGACGGCGAGCTCGCCCTTGGTGCCGATCCCGGTGGTCCCGACGGCGGCGTCGATCCCGACGGTGGGCAGCACGACGCGGGCGGGCAGCACCGCCGGCGGCCCGTCGTCGGACGGCGGGCTGAGGGAGGCGTTGTCCCAGACCACCGGGGTCCTGCCGCTGGAGGCCGAGAACTCACTCAACGCCGCCGGCACCGACGAGCCCGTGGCCAGCTTGGCCACGCCGCCCGACAGGACCATCACGATGGCGGCGGCGAGCGCCAGGACCAGCAGGCCGCGAGGACGGCCGCCCGTGGACGGATCGGCCTCCGGAGGCGATGGCCGCACCGCCTGCGGGTGCCGGGGCGGCTGCGGCCGCGGCGGCCAGTCCAGCGCGCTCATCGTGTACCTGGGCGACCATGCCGGCCGGGGTCGCGTCTGCGCCGCCGTCCTCTGCTGCTGGGGCACCGGCGGGGGCGGCGGCCAGGCCACCGCCCCCTCGGTGCTCGGCATCAGCGGGTCTGGCGGCGGTTCCTCCACAGGAGGACCGACGCCGCCCCGGTCAGCACCAGGCCGGCCAGAGCCGCACCCAGCGGTGCAGCGGGGATGCCTCCGCCACCGGCGGTGCCGCCGAAGCCGGCGCCCACACCACCGATCGGGGTGGCCGAGCCGCCGGAGCTGCCGGAGCTGTTGCCGCCGCTGTTGCTGTTGCTGTTGTTGTTGTTGTTGGCGGCCGGTGTCGAGCCACCACCGCCACCCGAGGCCGTGCCGACGTTGTTCCGGTTACCCGAGCCGCTGTTGGGCAGGGCGATGTAGGGGAACGTCGAGCCGAAGGCCAGGTCGTTCTTGTTGACCCCGTCACCGAGGTCGTTCTTGGAGCCGACGAGCTCGCCTTCGAGGACCTGCAGCTCGATGTCGACCACGTCGTCGCTCAGGCGGCGACCGTTGGGGAAGCCGGCCATGTCACCGCCGATGACGCCCAGACGGTCGCCCGTGGCCTTGGGCGGCACCGACATGTTGAGGCGCAGCTGCTCGCTCGGGACGATGTTGGGCGGCTTGGTGGCCCCCTCGACGCCGGTGAGGAAGACCGACACCAGGTCGTCGCGGGGTGTAGCCGGGGCCTTGATGCCGTAGATCTTCTCGATCAGCATGGGGACCTCGGGGTTCTGCACCTTGGGCAGGAAGGCGGCGTCGCCCTCGGGCTTGGAGGCGTTGAACAGGTCCTTCGACTTGACCGGCACCACCACCTCGTTGACCAGGGGGTTGCCCAGGCGGGAGACCTGCACCAGGTCGCCCGAGTTGGTCACCGAGCCGTCGGCGCCGACCACCTTCATCGCCGGCCGTGAGGCGGTGGTCCAGGTCCCGAAGATCGGGTTGGCGTTGGCGTCGCCCCCCATCGCCAGCTCGCTCTTCGGCACCTGCAGGGCAATGGTGTTCACGTTGTAACCGTCCAGGGTGTCGTTGCCCACCTCCTTCAGGTTCGCCCCGTACAGCAGGTCGAAGACCCGCAGGTCGAGGAAGAACGGGTCGTCCGACTGGCCCACGAACGAGGTGCCCGGCCCGGCGGGGACGACAGCCTGCTGGCGCAGCTTTGCGTAGTCGGGCATGGCCGCGGTGCCCACGTTGGAGGGGGCCACCGGGCCGTTGTCGATGACGGTGGTCGCCTGCCCGTTGACGATCTTCTCCAGCTTGTAGGTCTGCTTGAAGTTGAGCGTCGGGTCGGTGAGGTTGTTCACCGGGCCGGTGGCGTACAGAAAGGTGTCGCCGTTCTCGATCCTGTCGGTGAAGCTCCACCGATAGACGATGTCGGGCTTGGCGTCGCCGTTGTTGTCGATATTGATGTCGTACTTGGCGGCGGTCGACCACGGGTAGAAGTTCGGGCCGCCCGCCGGCTCCTGGAAGGGGATCCAGTTCGAGATCAGCGTCACGGTGTCGGGCTTGTCCGGGCTGACAAAGGCGTACAGGTCGGTGGCGTCGATCTGGGGGTCGGAGGCGGTGTTCGGCGCCTCCCGGTGGCTGGAGGCATCCACAGCCAGTCCGGAGACGGCCAAGAGCGCCGCCGCCCCGGTCGCTGCGATGACACGTAGGCGCCTCTGGTTTGAGCGCAAGGGATGATCCTCCTGGAGGGACTCGGACGGGGTGCCTGTGTCCGCCGTAACCTTCGCACAGTATCTGATCGAACCTTCAATCCGTCCTGTGAAGAACGCGTTTCCGAAGGAAGCTCATTCCCACGGACAGTGTTCAGGACGTACCGCTCGCGTGGTGTCGAGGTCGGCGCCCACGGCGCTGACCAGGACTGCGTCGGAGCTAAGCGGGAAGGACGCCCACCGGGTGTGGCTGTCCGAAGACCCTCCGGCGCCGCCATCGTGCGCCAGCGCGGCCCGGGCCGGCGCGCCGACCAGCAGGAGCGAGGTGACGACCCCGGCGGCACCGGTGCCCGCCGGCCCCGCCGCGGTGGGCCAGGCCGGGCCGAGCGCCAGCTCGGTGCACAGCAGCGGGACGCCGTCGCGTTCCACCCGGAACCGGTGCAGCAGCGACCCGCCAGCCTCGGCGTGGCGTCCCTGCACCACCTCGTCGCGCCACACCAGATCGGCATCGGCGGCCAGCGCCACCGTGGTGGTGAGGCGGTGGTCGGCCCCCCGGACCAGCACGGTGGGCTCGGGCCGCCAGCGCAGCGTCGCCCCGGGCCCGACCTCGACCGTCGTGCGCAGGGTGGACGGCGCGGGGCTGGGTGCCGGCAGCACGAGCTGGGCGGCCACGCTGCGCACCGTCAGCGAGGCTCCCGCCGCCACCGTGACCTCGAGGCTCAGGTCGTCGCCGCCCACCGGCCCGGCGGCGGTGCCGACCAGGTGCAGGGCCTCGTCGGTGGCCCGGAAGCTGAGCGGCGGCGCCGAGACCAGCGTGGTGCAGCGGGACCGGCCCCGGCGGTGCTCGACCACCACCCGGGCGGAGGCCTTCACACCGGAGCCTGCCGACCGGCGAGAGCGTCCAGCAGCCAGGCCACCACCGGCCCGGCAGCGGGATCCTCACGCAGCGACAGGAACACCGTGGGCCGCGGCCCCCGCTGGGCGGCGGCGTCACTCGCCATCACCTTGAGGTCAGCGCCGACGAAGGGCGCCAGGTCGATCTTGTTGACCGCCAGCAGGTCGGAGGTGGTGATCCCCGGCCCCCCCTTGCGGGGCACCTTGTCGCCGCCGGCCACGTCGATGACGAAGATCTGCAGGTCGACCAGGGCCCGGGAGAAGGTGGCGGTGAGGTTGTCGCCGCCCGACTCGACCAGCACCAGGTCGGGGGCGAAGCGGGCGTCGAGCGCCTCGACGGCGTCGAGGTTCTCGCTGATGTCGTCCCGTATGGCGGTGTGGGGGCAGCACCCGGTCTGCACGCCGACGATGCGCTCGGGGGCCAGCACGCCCCGCCGGTTCAAGATGGCGGCGTCCTCCTTGGTGAAGATGTCGTTGGTGACCACCACCAGCGACATGGTGGGCGCCAGGGCGGCGCACAGACAGGCCACCAGCTCGGTCTTGCCGCTGCCCACCGGGCCCCCGATCCCCACCCGCAGCGCCCTCACGCCGGGAGTGCCCACTTCTGGCCTCTCTGGAGACCGGAAGTGGGCACACTCGGGTTCGGGTTCGGTGGTCATGTGGCGAAGAGACGGCCGTCGGCCCCGGCATGGGCCATGGCGGCGAGGTCGACAAGAGTGGCGCTGCGGGCCGGAAGCGCCTCGATGGGCCCGGTGGCGAACGAACCAGCCGCGGCGACGACGTCAGCCGCGACGCCAGCGAGGGCGGCCGAGGCGGCGGCGACGGCGAAGGGATCGAGGCCCAACAGGCGCACACCGGCCTGCATCGGGGTGGTGACCGTGTGGTGCGCCACCAGGTGACCGATGTCCTCGACGTCCAGGCCACCGGCCAGGCCGACCAGGCCGAAGGCCACGGACTGATGCGGGTCGAGACCCCCCTCGACGGCCAGGTCCAACAGCGCTGACGGCCAGCACCGGGCTCCCACCCGGACGAGCTGGCGGCCCAGGCGGCGCGACGTGGCCCGCAGCGGCGGCGCCGGGGTGCGGGCATCGAGCTCGGCGTCCAAGGCCCGAAGGACCCGCAGGGCGGCGGCCTCCTCGAGCGGCGGACGCGGTCCTTCCCGCGCCGGCGGAAGGCTCGAACCCACTGTCTCCTGGTCCTGCGCGTCTCCGCCGACGCCGTCCTCGCCGCCTCCCAGGAGGCCCCGGCGCACGGCGGCCCGCTTCACCGGGCCCCTCTGACCCAGGGCCTCCGGCATCCAAAGACCGTTTGGAGCGCCCGGCCGGAGGTGCGTGGCGGTGGCCATGGCGAAGGCGACCTCGATCAGGCCGACCGTTCTGAGGCGACCCTCCGTGAAGGCGGTGAGGGAGGCGACGTCGGTGATCCGTCCGTCACTCACCGCCGCCTCGACCCCGGCCGAGTGGGCGTGGCCGCCGGCCGGGAACCGTCCGTCCGCCAGGAGGAGCAGGGCGGGAACGGTCCCCGCGGCGGAGGGCGGGCGCACGGCGGGCGGCGAGACGGTTCCGGGCATCAGAACAGGAAGTAGCGCTGGGCCATCGGCAGCTCGGTGGCCGGCTCGGGCTCGACCAGCTCGCCGTCGATGGTGACGCCGAAGGTGTCCGGGTCGACCTGCACGTCCGGGCGGGCGGTGTTCTCCGGCAACTCGGCCTTGGTGAGGTGGCGGCAGTCGGCCACCGCCACCAGCGGCTTGCGCAGGCCCAGTCGCTCGCCCAGGTCGCCCGCCTCCAGGGCCAGGGGCGCCACGAACGTGACGCTGGTGGCCGCCGCGGCCAGCGGGGCGGCCCCGAACATCCGGCGGGGCAGGATTGGCTGGGGGGTGGGGATCGAGGCGTTGGCGTCGCCCATCTGGGCCCACGCCACCATGCCCCCCTTCAGCACGACCGAGGCCCGCACGGCGAAGAAGGCGGGTTCCCACAGCACCAGGTCGGCCAGCTTGCCCACCTCGACCGAGCCCACCTCGCCGGCCACGCCGTGGGTGACGGCCGGGCAGATCGTGTACTTGGCCACGTAGCGCCGGGCCCGGAGGTTGTCGGCCCGACCGTCGCCAGCCAGGGCGCCCCGACGCCGCTTCATGACGTGGGCGGTCTGCCAGGTGCGCAGCGCCACCTCGCCCACCCGGCCCATGGCCTGGGAGTCCGAGCCGATCATCGAGATGGCCCCGAGGTCGTGGAGGATGTCCTCGGCGGCGATCGTCGACGGGCGGATGCGGCTCTCGGCAAAGGCGAGGTCCTCGGGGATCGTCGGGTTCAGGTGGTGGCAGACCATGAGCATGTCGAGGTGCTCGTCGATGGTGTTGACGGTGTGGGGCCGGGTCGGGTTGGTCGAGCTCGGCAGCACGTTGGCCTCCGAGCACACGGTGATGATGTCGGGGGCGTGCCCGCCTCCAGCGCCCTCGGTGTGGTAGGCGTGGATGACCCGGCCGGCGATGGCGGCCAGCGTCGACTCGACGTAGCCGGCTTCGTTCAGGGTGTCGGTGTGGATGGCGGCCTGCACGCCCTGCTCGTCGCAGACGCGGAGGCAGGCGTCGATGGCGGCGGGGGTGGTGCCCCAGTCCTCGTGCAGCTTGAACCCCGAGGCGCCGCCGGCCAGCTGCTCGCGCAGCCCCTCGGCCGAGACGGTGTTGCCCTTGCCCAGCAGGGCGACGTTGAGGGGCCAGCCGTCGAGGGCCCGCAGCATCATGCCCAGGTTCCAGGCCCCCGGGGTGACGGTAGTGGCCTTGGTGCCCTCGGCCGGGCCGGTGCCGCCGCCGACGATGGTGGTGGTGCCGCTGGCCAGCGCCACCTCGAGGATCTCGGGGCAGATGAGGTGCACGTGGCTGTCGACCGTGCCGGCGGTGAGGATCCTGCCGTTGCCGGCCAGGATCTCGGTCGACGGCCCGATGACCAGGTCGGCGTGCACGCCGTCCATGGTGTCGGGGTTGCCGGCCTTGCCGATGGCGGTGATGCGCCCGTCGCGCACGCCGATGTCGGCCTTCACCACCCCCCAGTGGTCGAGGATGACCGCCCCGGTGATGACCAGGTCGGGGGTGCCCTGGGCCCGGGTGGCGGCGGCCTGGCCCATCGACTCGCGAATGACCTTGCCGCCCCCGAACACCGCCTCGTCGCCGACGCCGGCCAGATCCTCCTCGACCTCGATGAGCAGATCGGTGTCGGCCAGCCGGATGCGGTCACCGGTCGTCGGTCCGTACAGCGCGGCATAGCGCCGGCGCTCAACCTCCATCGGGGCCTCCATCGGATGAATCGGGCGGCGCGTCGAGCACGCCCGCCACCTGGCCCCGCAGGCCGAGCACCCGCCGCTGCCCGCCGAGGTCGAGCAGCCCGACGGTGCGGGCGATGCCCGGCTCGAACCGCACGGAGGTGCCGGCCGGGATGGCCAGGCGCTTGCCCCGGGCGGCGACCCGATCGAAGAGCAACGCCGGGTTGGACTCGGCGAAGTGGTAGTGCGAGCCGACCTGGATGGGCCGGTCGCCGGCATTGGTGACCCTCACCTCCAGTACGGCTCGCCCGCTGAACAGCTCGATCGGTTCGGCGTCGCAGAGGACCTCCCCGGGAATCACGGCCGTGCCGCCGCCTGGTCAGCCCCTGAACCCGGCGCGCCATGTCCCACATTCCGTGACAGGTCGCGCTGAGTTCCCCGCCGTCGGCCGAGCTCAGCACGCCACGTCCCACATTTCGTGACAGGTCGCGCTGAGGTCGAGCGGTGGCGGGGTGGCCGGTCGGCTGTCATCCGATCGGGTCGTGGAGGGTGACGAGCTTGGTGCCATCGGGGAAGGTGGCCTCGACCTGCACCTCGGGCACCAGCTCGGCGATCCCGTCCATGCAGTCGTCCCGGGTGAGCACCCGCCGACCGGCGTCCATGAGGTCGGCCACCGACCGTCCGTCCCGTGCCCCTTCGAGCACGAACGAGGTGAGCAGCGCCACCGCCTC
This sequence comes from Acidimicrobiales bacterium, assembly GCA_038199465.1. Classification (GTDB taxonomy): domain Bacteria; phylum Actinomycetota; class Acidimicrobiia; order Acidimicrobiales; family JAUJNH01; genus JAUJNH01. The sequence continues at coordinate 10,927 of JBBPYZ010000055.1, forward strand.
CGGGTGGTTCAGCCGCAGACCCCGCGCCCGCCGGTCCCGCGCCACCATGGCGGCGAGACTCACCAGCAGCCGTTCCTGTTCGTGCCGTGTCAGGTGCATCGGGCCTCCGGATCCCTCCTACGAGCCACAGGACTAGCAGATGTGGTCGCGAGGGGAAGCTGGCGGGAATCGCTGCAGAGTGAACTCCCGATCAATCACTGCGATGCTCGTTCGGCCAGGGCGCCGAGGGCCGCCATGGGGCCGAGCACGATGAGGAGGTCGGCGGTGGCCAGCGAGGTGTCGGCCCGGGGGGGCATGCACAACGTGCCGTCGGCGCTGCGGACCCCCAGGATCATCACGCCCTCATAGGGGGCACAGACCGACTGCACGGTGGCCCCCGCCAGCGTCGACCGGGCGCCGATGACCAGCTCCTCGATGCGCAGGTCGGGGGCCATGCTCACCATGTCGACGAACTCCAGCATGGCGGGGCGCAGGGCGAGGGCGGCCATCCGGCTGCCGCTGAGGCGGTACGGCGACACGACCCGGTTGCTGCCGGCCCGCTGCAGCGCCTCGACCGACTCGGCGCTTGATGCTCGGCCGATGATGAACAGCTCGGGGTTGCGGGCCCGGGCCAGGAGGGTGATGTACACGTTGGCGGCATCGGAGTCGACGGCGCAGAGGAGGCCTCGGGCCCGGCTGATCCCGGCCCGCTCCAGGACCTCCTCGCGGGTGGGGTCGTCGAGGACGTAGCTGACGTCGGCCTCGATCAGGTCGGCTTCGAGGGCCGGCTGCGCCTCGACCACCACCACCGGAACCCTCTGGGCCTGCAGCTCCTCGACCGCCGCCTTGCCCACCCGGCCGAACGAGCAGACGACGAAGTGGCCGCTCATGTCCTCGATCCGGTGGCGCATCGCTCTCCTCGTGAGGGAGCGGCCAAGTTGGCCGCTGGCCACCAGGCCCGTCAAGACCGCCAGCAGGGCGAACACCGCGCCCAGCCCGGTGACGATGAGCGAGATGGTGAACACCCGCCCGGTGGTGTCGAGCGGCTCGATCTCGCCGAAGCCCACCGTGGTCACGGTGGTGACCGCCATGTAGAGGGCGTCGACGAACCCGAACCCCGACAGGACCATGTACCCGGCGGTCCCATAGGCCAGGGCGAGCACCAACACCGCCACCGGCAGGCCCGCCGGCGCGGCCAGCAGCCGGTCCCATAGCCTGGTGCGATCCGACCCCCTCCGTCCCACCCGGCGATTGTGCCTGCTCAGCGCCGCCGCCGGGCTGTCGCTACACCGCGAGGAGCTCGGCGAAGCTGGCTAGGGCCACCAACTCGGTCGAGCCCGAGCGGGTGATGCGGCCGGCTTCCATCACCGCGTAGCGCTCGGCCAGGCGGAGGGCGAACTCGACGTACTGCTCGACCAGCAGGATGGACATGCCGGTCGAGCGGTGGAGCTCGGCGATGGCGTCCTCGATCTCGAGGATGATCGACGGCTGGATGCCCTCGGTGGGCTCGTCGAGCACGAGCAGCTTGGGCCGGGTGACCAGGGCGCGGGCGATGGCCAG
>JBBPYZ010000056.1:0-11544 GCA_038199465.1 Acidimicrobiales bacterium
GGCCATCAGCTCGTCGCCGCCGGCCGGGATCCGGTCCACCTGGTAGCCGGCGTCGCGCAGCTGGTGCAGCAGGTCGATGATCGAGGCCGGGGTGTCGAGGGCCACGGCGTTGCCCAGCCGGCTGCGCTTGGTGGGGTAGGCCGACAGCACCAGGGCGATGCGGCGCTCGGCCGGCGGCGTGCCCCGCAGGCGGGCCAGCCGGCAGGCGGTGCCGGCCACCCGCTCGACCCGGTCGGCCACCGTGCGGTAGGCGCTGACCGGCGCCCCCAGCTCGTCGCCGTCGTCCACCTGCTCCTTGAACGAGAAGGCCGGGCCCACGATCCGACCGTCGAACTCGGGGATGGCCACCTGCATGGCCACGTCGACCGGCGGCAGGCCCGCACTGCGCTCCTCCCAGGCCGCCGACGACGACGTGGAGGCCAGCGCCTGCAGGATCGGCACGTCGAGGCTGGCCAGGCTGCTCGGCTCCCACTGGTCGCCGTCGGCCCGCCCGGCGGCCAGCATGGTGGTCACCACCACGTCCACGTCGTGCTCGGCCAGCAGCGCCACCGCGGCGTCGCCCGGCTCGCCCCGCAGCGAGTAGGTCCACACCGGCACGGGGTCACAGCCCCGGGCCAGCACGGCCCGGCACAGGTCGTCGACGAACTGGGTGTTGCCCGACAGCACGTGCGCCCGGTAGAAGCAGATGCCCACCCCGGGCCGGCCCGGATGGCGGGGGTGGTCGCCCCACACCTCGCTGGCCGCCACCTCGGCCGGCGGGTCGAAGCCCCAGCCGCCCATCAGGGTGGTGTCGGCCACGAATCGCAGCAGGTGCTCGAGGTTTGCCAGGCCGCCGGCCGACCAGTAGGCGAAGGCCTGGGCCACCGTGGCGGAGGGCACGCTGGACAGGCGGGCAAGCTCGGGGTCGGGCACGGCCTCGCCGCCCAGGGCCAGCATGGGGATGCCCCGCCGGGCGGCGTCGGCCCGCAGGGTGTCGAAGGGGTCCTGCCAGGCCCGGCGCCCGCCCAGCAGGCGCACCACCACACAGGTCACCCCGTCCAGATCGGGGGCACCGTCGAGGTGGTGGGGGTTGGCCGCCCGCACCCGAGGGAAGTCGGCCGGCAGCCCCTCGACCACCGAGCGCAGGCCCAGCAGGTCAGTATCCGCGTTGGTCAGCACGAGCAGGGTCACCGTGGGACTCCGGATTCGATGAGGGTGAACAGGCGGTCGAGATCGAGGTGGGCCTCCAGCAGATCGGCCAAGGCGTCGATCTGGGTCTCCCGGGCCGCGGCGAACGAGAGGCCGGCCGGCACGAAGGTCTTCCCGCGCCGCCGGCCGACCTCGGTAAGGAAGGTGGCCCGGAAGGCGTCAGCCTCGAACAGCCCGTGCAACGAGGTGCCGATCACGACGGCCCGCTCGGGCTCGACCGCCCCCTCCTCCGCGGTGCCGGCGGCGTCGTCGAGGTGGACCCACGCCGGCGTGCCGTCGGCCCGCTCGACCCGGCCGTGGTGGATCTCGTAGCCCTCGATGACCTGGCCGAGGCAGGTCCCCCTGCGCTGGCGAACCACCTTCGTCGCCTCGAACCGGGTGGTCACGTCGAGCAGCCCGAGCCCCGCCAGCGCTCCCCCGGCCTGCTCGATCCCGTCGTCGATGATCCACCGGCCCAGCTGCTGGTAGCCGCCGCAGATGCCGAGCACCAGGCCGGGCTCCTCCCGATCGACCAGGCGGGCCAGGGCCCGGTCGAAGCCCCGGGCCCGCAGCCAGGCCAGGTCGGCCACCGTCGACTTCGACCCGGGCAGCACGACCAGGTCGGGGTGGCCCAGGCCGGCCGGGTCGTCGACCAGGCGAACCCCCACGCCGGGCTCGATGGACAGGGCGTCGAGGTCGGTGACGTTGGAGATCCGGGGCACCCGCACCACGGCCACGTCGAGCCCGTCGCCCAGGGCCGGTGCGCCCGGTCGGGGCCGCCGGCCCTGGAGGGCGAGCGAGTCCTCGGCGTCGAGAGCCAGATCGTCCAGCCACGGGAGCACCCCGAGGGTGGGCACCCCGCACGCCGCCTCCAGCTGGGCGCAGCCGTCGAGGAGCAGGGCCGGGTCGCCCCGCAGCTTGTTGATGACGAACCCCTGCACCAGGTCGCGGTAGCGGTCGGGCAGCAGGCCCACGGTGCCGAACAGGGCGGCGAACACCCCGCCCCGGTCGATGTCGCCGACGACGATCGCCGGCAGCCCCGCGTCGTGGGCCACCCGCAGGTTGACGATGTCGTGGTCGAGCAGGTTGATCTCGGCCGGGCTGCCGGCCCCCTCGCAGATCACCACGTCGAAGCGCGAGCGCAGGTCGGCCAGGTCCTCCAGGACCAGCGCCAGCAGCTCGGGCTTGCGGGCGTGGTACTCGGCCGCGCTCAGCTGGGCCCACGGCTCGCCCCGCACCACCACCTGGCTGGTGCGATCGCTGGTGGGCTTCAGCAGAACCGGGTTCATCGCGACCTCGGGCTCGACCCGGGCGGCCCGGGCCTGGGCGGCCTGGGCCCGGCCGATCTCGTGGCCGGAGGAGGTGACGAAGGAGTTGAGGGCCATGTTCTGGGCCTTGAACGGCGCCACCTTGATGCCCCGCCGGGCCAGCAGCCGACACAGCCCGGAGGTGACGTGCGACTTGCCGGCGTCGCTGGTGGTGCCGCACACCATCAGCCCGCCCCTCACCGGGATCCTCCGACCGGGGCGCTGGCTCGCAGGGCGCGGGCGAGGCGAGGAAGCTGCCCGGCAGTGGGCACGGCCACCCGGTGGGTGCCCGGGAGCCCGAAGGACGTGCAGTCGCGCACCACCACGCCGTGGGGCGCCAGCCGGGAGCGGAGGTCGGGGTCGCCGTCGACCAGCACCCAGTTGGCCGTGGCCCCCGGCCGAACCTGAAGGCCAGCGACCATGAGCACATCGGTGAGCTCGCTGCGCAGTCCGGCGATGGCTGCGGACCAGCCGGGCAGGTCGACCGGGGTCAGCAGCTCGGCCAGGGCGGCGCAGGCCAGGCCGTTCACCGCCCACCGGGGCTGGCGGGCGGCCAGGCGCTCCCGCACCCCGCCGTCGGGACAGAGGACGTAGCCGACCCGCAGACCCGGGCAGGCCAGCAGCTTGGTCAGCGACCCGAGGGCGAACCCGGCGCGGCCGGCGGTCCACCGCCCGGTGGCCAGCGGGTAGAAGGCCTCGTCCCACACCTCGGCCGAGACCTCGGCCCCGGCAAGGGTGCCCAGCGGGCTGTGGGGGTCGCTGCGCCACCGCGGGCCGGCGGGATCGAGGCGGGGCAGGTGGCGCCGGTACAGCGAGAAGTCGCAGGCATCCGCCCACCCGGGCCCCGTCTCGGCCGCCACCAGGGCGATCGCCTCGGCCCCGCCGTTGGTCAGCAGCAGCCGGTCGACGTCGACAACCATCGCCTCGGCCAGGACCGCGGTGGCCGGCCCGGCGTCGGGGTAGCGCCCGAGGGCATCGAGGTGGCGGGCCACCACCGGCCCTGGGTTCGGGGCCACCGGGTTCATAGACGCCGAAAGGTCGAGCACGTCAGAGATCCCGAGCGCCGCCGCCACCCGAGCCCCGTCGCCACCATGAGGCTCCGCCGCCGGAACGCCACCTCCTCTCTCGGGACTCGCCGTCGCGCTCGATGCCCTCACTGTCGGCTCACCATCCGGCGGAGGGCGTGCAGGGCGAGGGGGGCGACGAGGAGGGCGGCCAGGGCCAGGCTGACGTCTTCGCAGAGGCGGCAGGCCCGTTCGATGTCGGCCGCCGCCGGCGGCGTGCCGTCGCCCAGGGCCGGCCGGTCCTCGACCCGGTCCCCGTAGCGGCTGGGGCCGCCCAGGCGCAGGCCGAGCGCGGCGGCGAAGGCGGCCTCTGCCACCCCCGCGCAGGGCGAGGGATGAGCGGGAGCGTCACGCCGGACCGTGCGCAGGACGGCGGAGGCCGTGGCCGGCCGCACGAGCGCCACCAGCCCGGCGGTGAGCCGGGCCGGCACCCAGGCGGCCAGGTCGTCGGCCCGGGCCGAGGCCCAGCCGAACCGCTCGTAGCGATCGTTGTGGTGGCCGACCATCGAGTCGAGGGTGTTCACGGCCCGGTGCCCGAGCGCGCCGCCCGCCCCGGCCACGGCCCCCCACAGGGCCGGCGCCACGACGGCGTCGACGGTGTTCTCAGCCACCGACTCGACCACGGCCCGGGCCACCGCCTCGGGTCCGAGGCCGGAGGGATCCCGCCCCACCAGCGCCGGCAGGGCGGCGCGGGCGCCGAGCAGGTCGTCGGCGGCCAGCAGGACGCCGATGGCCCGCGCCTCCTCAGCCAGGGCGCGCCCGGCCATGGCCAGATAGGTGCCGGCGGTGGTGGAGCCCACCACCCCGCCTGCCTTGAGGCCCGTGCCCAGCCCGGCGCCCAGGTAGAGCGCCCCCTGCAGGCGGTCGTCCAGGTAGAGCGGACGTTCGAGCTGCGCCATCACCCACCCGAAGGCGGCGACCGGGTGGGGCCGCACCACGGGCTCACCCAGCACCCGGTCGAAAACCACGCCCACCCCCGCCGCCGCCGCCCGCCGTCGTCCGTCGGTCATCGGGCGGTGGCCACGAGCAGGCCGACGGTCTCGCACACCAAGCCGCAGGCGCCGAGGACGTCGCCGGTGAAGCCGCCGAGACGGCGGCGGGCGAGGAGGGCCACGCCGAGGGCGGCCACCAGGCCGGCCATGACCGCCAGTGGGCCCCGGATCCCGTCACCGGCAGCGGCGGCCACGGCCAGGAGGACCCCGGGGACCCCGATGATCAGCGCCTCGGGCATCCCCTCCAGGAACGCCGACGCCAGGCCGCCCTCCAGGCGGGCGTAGGGCAGGGCCGCGGCCACGCACGCCATCACCGTGCGGCTGGCGCACCACAGGCCGATCAGCAGCAGCGGGCGGGGAGACGGCAGCTGGGCGATGCAGGCGACCCGCAGCAGCAGGATCATCACGCCCGCGGCCAGGCCAAAGGCGCCGACCCCCGGCCCCGACATGATGGCCAGCCTCCGGGCCCGCCGCTCGGTTAGGGCCCCGTCGACCGGGGCGAACAGGCCGTCGGCAGTGTCGACCAGGCCGTCGAAGTGGAGGGCACCGGTGACGGCCAGGTCGGCTGCCACCAGCATGATGGCCACCAGGAGACCCTGACCGAGGGTCAACCGGTCGAGGAGCCGCCAGAGCAGGCCCAGCAACCCGCCCAGCAAAGCCCCGACCAGCGGGAACCACAGCAGCGTCCTGCCGGTGGGGCGACGGCCCGCCCCCACCGGAAGCGGCGTCAAAAAGGCGAGGGCGGTGAGCACCGCTACAGCCTCAGGGTGCGGCCGGCGACCACCAACAGCACCTCGTCGGCGGCGTCGGCCACCTCACGGTTCACCCGACCCAGCTCGTCGCGGAAGCGCCGGCCGGCCTCGCTCTCGGGGTGGACGCCGAGGCCCACCTCCTCGCTCACCACCACCGATGGGCCGGTGCGCCCGCCGAGCACCTCCGCCAGCCGGCGCCCGTCGGCGGCGAAGGCCGGCACCTGGGCCACCCAGGTGCCGAGGCCGTCGACAAGGAGGCTGCCGTCCACGGCGGCCACCGCGCCCGCCAGGTCGCCGTCGGCTACCTCGACCACTTCCCAGTCCTGGGGCCGGCGCCGGCGGTGGCGGGCCACCCGCTCGACCATGTCGGCATCTGCGGCATCCACCGCCCAGGTCCCGACGAACGTGCGACGGCCGGGCAGCTCGGCCAGGAGCCGCTCCCCCACCTCGGACTTGCCCGAGCGCGCCCCGCCCAGGACGAGGGTGATCACCGTCGCCCCCTTGGCGTGTGGCGTGGCTGGTGGAAGGCCGGCTGGTGGATGGCCGGCTGGTGGAAGGCCATGGAGGCTGTGTCCTCGCACGAGTGGTGCGCCCGCCGACGATCGGCTGGCGGGCGGGGAGGTTCCTGGCTCGTCGGACCACGGTCCGGTCACAGTTGCGGGACAGCCTCGGATTCGCACCGAGTTCCCTCGACCACCGCTCCCTGAGGCTAGCGGCGCAGAACCCGAGCGCAGGCGGGCGCGCCTACCGTCTCGGGCCATGGCCCGAGCCGCCTCCCTCGTCCTGCTCAACACCGGCCAGGGCAAGGGCAAGTCGTCCGCCGCATTCGGGGTGATGGGGCGCGGGTGGGCCCGCGGCTGGCGGGTGGGCGTCGTCCAGTTCGTCAAGGGCGGCAAGTGGAAGACGGGCGAGCGCAAGCTGGCCGACCACCTCGGCATCGAGTGGCACACCCTGGGCGACGGCTTCACCTGGGAGTCCACCGACCTCGACGAGACCGCGGCCAAGGGCCGCCACGCCTGGGAGGTGGCCGCGGCCAAGCTCGCCTCCGGCGACTTCGACCTCCTCATCCTCGACGAGCTCACCTACGCCGTCACCTACGGCTGGGTGCCGGTCGACGAGGTCGTCGCCGGCATCCGCCACCGGGCGCCCAAGACCAACGTGGTCATCACCGGCCGCAACGCCGCCCCCGAGCTGATCGAGGTGGCCGACACCGTCACCGAGATGACCAAGGTGAAGCACGCCTACGACCGAGGCATCACCGCCATGAAGGGCATCGAGTATTGACGGGTAGACCGCCGGCTCCCGCATCGTCCCCTCTGAGGAGCCAGAAGGCCACAGGCGGGGCCTGAGCTCCTCAGAGTCATCAGCTCTGGCAAGAACGAGCCCGCTGGCTCTTCAGAGGCGGTCCAGCCTCGGCCGTGGCCCTCCAGCTCCTCAGAGGGGCGGGGTGGGAGAATCCGCCCGATGCCGCTGCTGCCGCCTCGCGTCGTGATCGCCGGCACGCACTCCGGGGTGGGAAAGACCACTGTGGCCACGGGTCTGATGGCCGCCCTCGCCGCCCGGGGAGCACGGGTGGGGGCGGCGAAGGTGGGGCCGGACTTCATCGATCCCGGGTACCACGCTGTCGCCTGCGGGCGGCCGAGCCGGAACCTCGACGTCCGGCTGTGCGGCGAGGAGGTGGTGCGGGCCCTGGCCGCCAGGGCCGGGGCCGGCCGCCAGCTCCTGGTGGTCGAGGGCGTCATGGGGCTGTTCGACGGGGCGGGCCCTGGTCCCGAGGCGTCCACCGCCCACGTGGCCCGGCTCCTCGACTCTCCCGTCGTGCTGGTCGTGGATGCTGCGGCCATGAGCGGGTCGGTGGCAGCGCTGGTCCATGGCTTCCGCACCTTCGATCCGGGCATCCGGGTCGCCGGCCTCGTGCTCAACCGCGTCGGCTCCGAGAGCCACGAGAGGCTGCTGCGCGGCGCCCTCGCCCCGCTCGGCCTTCCCGTGCTGGGCGCCCTGCGCCGCGACGCCCGCCTCACCTGGCGCGACCGCCACCTCGGCCTGGTGCCCGTGGCCGAGCGGCCGGCCGAGGTGCGGGCTGCGTTGGCCGCCCTCGCCGCCCTGGTCGCCGCCACCGTCGACCTCGACGCCATCGTCGCCCTCGCCAACTCAGCCCCGGCCATAACCGTCGATGACCTGCCCCCGCCTCCCCGGTGGGACGAGCCGACGAGCATCGACGGGATCCCGGGCCGATCGGCCGAGCAGACGGGCCTCGCCGGTGAGGGCTTCGGCTCGCTCCCGCGGTCCGGCGGTCCGGTCTCCGCCGGCTCGGGCGGGCGCCGGCCGGTGATCGCCCTGGCCGGCGGACCGGCCTTCTCCTTCACCTACCCCGAGCTGCCCGAGGCGCTGACTGCGGCCGGGGCCGACGTGGTGCCCTTCGATCCCCGCAACGATCCCGCCCTGCCCCCCGAGGCCTCCGGCCTCCTCGCCGGCGGCGGCTTTCCCGAGGTCTTCGCCGCCGAGCTGGCCGCCAACCGGCCCCTCCTGGCCGACGTGCGGCGACGGGTGGCAGCCGGCCTGCCCACCTGGGCCGAGTGCGGCGGCCTGCTGTGGCTGGCCCGATCGCTCGGGGGCGTACCCCTCGCCGGCGTGGTTCCCGCGGACGGTCACATGACCGACCGCCTCACCCTCGGCTACCGCACCGCGACGACCCGGACCAGCTCGCCCCTCGGTGCGTCCGGCACGGTCCTGGCCGGCCACGAGTTCCGCTACTCCGAGCTCGCTCCCCCTGGCGACGCCCTCGAGCTGCGCAGCCGCCTCGGCCAGAACCGGGCCGGCCACGCCACCCCGACGCTCCTGGCCACCTACCTCCACGTCCACCCCGCCGGCGAACCCGCCGCCATCACCGCCTTCGTCCGAGCCGCCAGCTCGGCCCCCGGCTAGACGCCGGCTCCGGGGGGCGGGCGGGAAGGGTGACCCGGAAGGTCGAGCCTCGGCCCCTGGCCGATGTTGCGGTGGCCGTGCCCCCGTGGCGCTCGGCCAGCTCCTTGACGATGGCCAGGCCCAGGCCGGCGCCCCGGCTGACCCCGGTCTCCTGGACGTCGGCCCGCCACAACCGGTCGAAGATCTTCGGGAGGTCGGCCGGGCTGATGCCCTGGCCGCGGTCGGCCACCGACAGCTCCCACCCGTCGGCCATCGAACCGGTCAGCCGCACCCCGATCGACCCGGCCGGCGGCGAGAAGCGGCAGGCGTTGACCAGCAGCAGCTCGAGCACCCGGCCCAGGGCCACGGGGTCGGCCCACACCTGGGCGGCGTCGAGCCGGCGGGACACCTCGTGGCCGGCCAGCACCGGGTCCAGCTTGGCCAGCACGGCGTCGACCAGCGGCCCCACCTCGACCAGCGCCGGCCGCACCTCCCAGCCGTCCTTCGCCAACCGCCCGGCGTCGAGGAAGTGCAGCACCGAGGCGTCGAGCGAGGCGACGTTCACCCCGAGGGCGTCGACCAGGTCGAGGCGGCGGGTCTCGGGCAGCGAATCCCAGCGGCTCACCAGGGTGGAGGTGAGGCCCTGGATGATGGTGAGCGGGGTGCGCAGCTCGTGGCTCACGGTGGTGACCACCTGCTCCTTCAGCTCCTCGAGCGACCGTCGCTCGGCCACCCGCGCCTCGGCCTCCTCGCGCACCGCGGCGCCGGCGACCCCGGCCCAGCCGGCCAGCACCCCGGCGGCGCCGACGGACACAACCGTCCGCCACGACGGGTCGGGCCCGGGGCCGACGACCTGGGTGAGGGCGAGGGTGGCGGTGGCGAGGGCCGCTACCTCCAGCGCTCTCTCCCGCCCCAGCTCGGTCCCGGCGGCGGCGGCGACCACCGCCGGCCAGCCCCGTCAGGGCGGCCGAGCCGAGCAGGACCCGGCAGCCGGGTTGCCAGGCGGCCCCGCTCATCATCCGGGCGGAACCTGCCACCGGGGAGGCCGGCGACGGACGTTCCATGACACCCGTTCTAGCCGCGCGCGCCCACACCGCCCCCGCATGGACCACAATGGACCCGGTGGAACGTGGCGCGCAGGCTGTCCTTGGATCATTCGCCGCAGTCGCGGTGCTGCTGGCCGGGTGCTCCAGCACGAACAAGCAGGCCGCCGAGAGCCTGCCGGTCAACGTCAACACTCCGATCAACGACGTGGTCGCCCCCGTCCTCGACAGCTCCACCACGGAGGTGCCGACCACCGTCACCACGTTGCCGACCACCACCACGATCCCTCCGGCCATCGGCCCGGCCGGCAACCTCACCCTCAGCCGTGAGCTGGTGAGCGGGCTCACCGGCGACGACGTGAAGGCGGTCGAGCAGCGCCTGGCCGATCTCAGGTTCTCCCCCGGCCCCGTCGACGGCCGCTTCGACGCCAAGACCGGCCAGGCCGTGCTGTCGTTCCAGAAGCAGACCGGCCTGCCCCGCACCAGCCGGGTCGACGCCGCCACCGCCACCCGGATGAACACCGCCGGCTACGGCACCCCGATGGTCTCCGACGGCAACCCTGACCGGGTCGAGGTCGACCTCTCCCGTCAGGTCCTGCAGATCTGGCGGGCCGGGCCGCTGTACAAGGTCCTCGGCGTCTCCACCGGCACCGGCAAGAGGTACTGCGCCACCACCGACAGCGGCAGACGCGTCTGCGGTGTCGCCACCACCCCCACCGGCCGCTTCGACTTCAGCCGACGCATCGCCGGCAAGCGCGTGAGCGATCTCGGCACCCTGCTCGACCCGGTGTACTTCACGGGCGGCTATGCGGTGCACGGCTCGCCGTCGGTCCCCGCCACACCCGCCAGCCACGGGTGCATCCGCATCCCGCTGTGGGAGTCCAAGGCCTTCTTCAACGACGTGCCGCTCCGCACCCAGATGATCGTCATCAAGGACGGCGCCCCGCCGGTGCCCACCCTGGCCGCCCCGGTCGTCGGCCCGCCCCCGACCACCACGACGTTGCCGCCGGTCCCGACCACCACACCCACCACCCTGCCGCCCGTGGTGACGACGATCACCCCCACCACGCAACCGCTGCTCACCGTGCCCAGCACGACGCCCACCACCCGACCCCCCGCGTTCAGGCCCATCCTGTAAGCGCCGGGGCCCGGCGGGACCGTGCATCCCTTGCCGGCCCGGTGCGGGCCGGAATGCTTCCGTCCGAAGCAGGTCTTTCCTCGTGCGGCCTGCGAGCGGTGCTCGCAGCTCGGCGAGGACACCGAGGATGGGTTTGGCGCCCGGGTCAAGGCTGCGCCAGCCGCGCCCGCAACCGTTCGGCGGCCTGCTCCACCTCGGCCCGCAGCACGGGCTCGAGCAGGCCGACCAGGGGCGACGACCCGCCGTAGAACAGCCGGAAGCACAGGGTGCACGGCCCCTCGCCTGCCGCCGGTTCGACGACGGCCTCGAGCTCCCACGGCGAGTGCTCCCGGCCGTCCTGCTCGGCCCGCACGAACCGGACCCGCCCGGCCGCCTCCCCCTCGTGGCGCCGCAGGCGCACACGCTTGGTCTTGGTGAACGGGCCGACGCGCCCGCCGAGGTCGACCAGCCAGCCGTCGCCGTCGGGCTCGACCCGGTGGACCATCCCGTGCCAGGCGGGGTAGCCGGGCAGATAGGCGACCTCGGCCAGCACCGCGGCGGGAGCGGCGTCCATCGCTGCCTCCAGCGTGAAGTCCATCGCCCTAACCCGGCTTGACCACCATCAGGAACAGCACCACGAGCAGAAGCAGGCTGACGGCGCCACCCCCGGCCCGGACCGTCCGCTCGGCGCTGGCGTCACCGCCGGCCAGCAGCCGCTCGGCCGGCAGGATCACCGCCCCCACCACCGCAGCGATGATCAGCCACAGCAGGATGGCTGCCCCCACCCACGGCTTGCTGAACGCATAGGCCCCGTCGGACACCGCGACCAGGCCGAAGCCGACGACGCCGACGACCACGAGGGCAGGCAGGTAGACGGTGCGGTTGGCGGCGCCCATCGCCGCCCCGAGGCCACCCGCCGCCGGGTCGCCCCGCAGCCGGTTCCGCAGCATCGGATGGGCCACCGTGGGCGCAAAGGCGACGATGACCGCCACGATGTGCAGGATGAGGAGCAGCTGGTACACGCCACTGTCGACCCGACCGATCAGCATGGCCGCAGGCTAGAGCCCCCAGCGGGCCGCTCGGAGGCACCCCGCCGACTACGCTGCCCAGGTCCCGGGCGTATGGCTCAGTTGGTTAGAGCGCTGCCTTCACACGGCAGAGGTCACAGGTTCGAATCCTGTTACGCCCACCGCGAAAC
>JBBPYZ010000057.1:0-2131 GCA_038199465.1 Acidimicrobiales bacterium
ACGAGACCTACGGCGACCCGACCCGGTCGCTCGCCCCCGACCAGCGCCGCATCCTGCGCGTCGGCCTGGGCGTGGCCGCGGTCGTCGCCGTCGGCCGTCTGTTCGACGGGTGGTTCCTCGGCGGCGGCATGGGTCTGCCGCTGGTGCTCATCGCCATCGGAGCCACCCTGCTGTGGGCCCGCCGCGACGCCAGCCCCTCGGTGGCCGCGGGCGGCCGGCAGGGTGGAACGGCCGACCCGAGCTGGGTGACCACCGGACCGCCTTCCTCCGCACATCCGACCGGGAGCGGCGTGCACCCGGCCGACGGCCCGCCAGGACCGGAGGGCCGGGCCGATGCCCCCCGCCAGGATGGCCCCTCCCTCCCCACCGACGGAGTGCTCGAGCCGATTCCTCCCGCCGCAGGGACGACCGACTCGCCCCCGTTCCGGCCCGCCGGGCCTCCGGTGCCCCCGGGCTGGCCGATGGGCCCGCCGCCGCCCCCGGGCGGCGAGTGCCGCTCCACGGGCAGTGACCTGTTCCGGCTGGCCGCCGCCTTCGTCGCCGTCGGCGTCTTCCTCATCCTCCTGGCGGCAACGTTCGGGGTCGTTGTCGGTGCCGTGCCGATGCGCCTGCCGCTGCTGCCCCTGGCCCTCGGGATCGCCGCCCTGGTGGCGCTGGTGACCCTTGTGATCCGGAGGGCCGGCACGGGGCGCTTGCTGGCCTGCGGCGGCGCCCTCGTGGTGGCAGCGGCGCTCGCCCTCGGGTTGACCTCCTGGTCGGACGGCACCGGTGACCGCACGGTCACGATCAGCGCCGCCAACCCCCTGCTCGACCGCTACGACCACGACGCCGGCCAGCTGGTGCTCGATCTGTCCCGGCTCCCCCTCGCCCCCGGCGAGTCCCGGCGGACCGTGGCCGAGGTCGGGGCCGGCCAGCTCACGGTGATCCTGCCCAGGGAGGCGTCGGTGGTCGACGTCCGGGCCCGGGTGGGCGCCGGGGTGGCCAACGTGTTCGGCCGGGAGCGGGGCGGTCCCGGCCTGGACGTGACCGACAGCCAGACCAGCCCCGGCGACGGCGGCCGTCTCGCCCTCGACCTCAAGGTCGGCGTCGGCGCCATCAGGGTCGTCCCGCCCGAGGAGGCGACCTTCCGGGTCTCGTGCTCGGTCCCCGAGGACGCCGGTGCCGCCGGTGCCGTGACCTGCCCCCACCCGCTCGGCCTCGCCTCCACGGCCCTGACCTGCTCGGTTGTGCTCGCCGACCCAGGGGGCAGCGCCGCCGGCCAGGGCTTCTGCCGCCGACTCGGCGCGCCAGCGCCCCCGCCGGCCGGTACCTACGCCACCACCTGCACCGTGCCCGCCGACAGCGACGCCGCCACCTGTACGGGGCTCTCCCCCGGCCAGCGCACCCGCTTGGAGCGCCGGCCTCCCCCTGCCGACCCCGCCACTCCGTCAGATCATCCGATCCCATCCGATCCCGCCGTTCCCGCGGGCCCGACCACCGCAGACGGCGGAGGGACCACCGGCGTCGACCCAGACCTCCTGCGCTGCGGACCGCCGGAGGCCGACGGGAGCCGGACCTGCACCGGCGCGGCGCCCGCTGCGACCACCACCACAGCTCCGGCCACCTACCGCTGCACCGAGGCCCCCGACACCCGCCTACTCACCTGCGTTTCGGCACCAGGCTAGGGTGGGAATGGATCGTTGGTGCGCCATGCACCTTTTTCCGACCTTTCAGGAACGTTCTGACAGGCTTGACCGTCGCGAGGAGTGCTCTGCGCTGGCGCCCCTCCGGCAGATTTCTCTGATTCCGTCATCCGGCGGACCGTCAGCTCCGAACCCTTCGTGGTGACTTGAGCGGACGGCCACCGTAGTACCTGGACCGAGCCTCGGTCCGGCCCTGAACAGGAGGCCATGTGTCAATCGACGAACGTGAGCTCGGTGTACTTATCACCGAGTCTCAGGACCTGCAATCAGACGCGATGGCGGAAGCCCGCGCCAGCCTGCCGATGCTTGAGGAGATCCGCCACGAGCGTGGCGATGTCACTCCCAGCCCGGCAGAGCGACGGGCCTTCGACGAGGGACGACGCAGCCTCCTGGCCCGTCTGGGCCTGGCCGGCGGCGGCGCCGCAGTGGCCGGCACCGGCATCGGTGCC
>JBBPYZ010000058.1:0-5663 GCA_038199465.1 Acidimicrobiales bacterium
ATGCCGAGGAACCTGGACCGCCGGGTGGAGGTGTGCGTGCAGATCGACGAGCCCGAGTCCCGCAAGCGGCTGGCCGAGGTGCTGACCTCGAACCTGTCCGACGACTGCCTGGCGTGGGCCCTCCGGCCCGACGGCACCTGGCAGCGGGTGGAACCCGCCGACCCGGCCGAGCGCCACGACACCCAGACCTTCCTGGCCGAGCGCACCCAGCGCCGCGCCCGCCGCCAGCGCGAGGAGGCGACGGCCTCCGGGCCACTGCGCCAACGCCGATAGGCATGCCCGCCATCGGGCACACTGGCGGGATGGCTCCTCCACCCAAGGTCGCCGAACACGAGGTGAAGCTCGGTGCCCACGCCACGTTCGTGCTGCCCGACCTGGTCGGCGGCCTCGTCGGCGACCTGCCCCCGGAGGAGGCCGATGAGGAGCTCCAGCCGTCGGTGGTCGACCTGGGCGACCGCACCCTCAGCGCCACGTACTGGGACACCGCCGACCTGCGGCTCATCCGCTCGGGCCTCAGCCTGCGCCACCGCTCGGCCAGCGACGGGTCCGAGCGGGGGTGGACGGTGAAGCTGCCGGCGGCGGGCGACGGCGGCCCGGCGCTCAGCCGCACGGAGGTGGCCTTCAGCGGCTCGGACAGCGCCCCGCCCGCTGAGGTAGTCAGCCTGGTGACCGCCACCACGCGGGGCCGCCACCTCGAGCCGGTGGCCCGGCTGGTGACCAAGCGGCGCCGGCACCACGTCCTCGACGCCGAGGGCCGGGTCGCCCTCGAGGTGGCCGACGACGAGGTGTCGGTGATGGACGGCCGCCGGGTGGCCGCCCGCTTCCGAGAGCTCGAGGTCGAGCTGGCGCCCGGCGATCACGGCGGCGAGCTCCTCCTCCCTCTGGTGGTGCGGCGCCTGCAGGGCGCCGGCGCCGGCGCCCCCGACCCCACCCCGAAGATCGCCCGGGCCCTCGGCCCCCAGGCGCTGGCCTCGCCCGACGTCACCGTGGAGCGGGTGGGCCCCGGGTCCTTGGCCGGGGAGGCCGTGCAGGCCGCCATCGCCACCGGCACCCTCCGCCTGGTAGCCCATGACCCCGGCGTTCGGCTGGGGGGCGACGACGAGGACGTGCACCAGGCCCGGGTCGCCACCCGCCGTCTGCGCAGCGACCTGGCCACCTTCGGTGCCCTCCTCGACGAGACGTGGGTCACCCACATCCGGGGCGAGCTGTACTGGCTGGCCGGCGAGCTGGGCGCGGTGCGCGACGCGGATGTGCTGCTGGCCCGCCTCCAGCGCCAGACCGCCGAGCTGGGGGGGTCCGACGCGGTGGCCGCCACCGTGCTGCTGCGCACCCTCGACACCGAACGGGCCGGCGCCCGCTCCCGGGCCGGCGACGCCCTGGCCACCCCCCGTTACGCCGCCCTGCTCGACCAGCTGGTGGGCGCCAGCCGGATGCCGCCCTTCACCGAGGCCGCCGCCGATCGGGCCAGCGAGGTCGTCCCCGCCCGGGTCGGCAAGGCCTGGGGCCACCTGGCCAAGGCGGTCGACCAGGTCGGCGACGGCACCCCGATCGAGCTGCTGCACGAGGTGCGCAAGAAGGCCAAGCGCTGCCGCTACGCCTGCGAGGCGGCGGTCCCGGTGTGCGGCAAGGAGGCCAGGCGCCTCGGCACCGCCGTCGCCCTGATCCAGGGCGTGCTGGGCGACCTGCAGGATGCCACGGTGGCCGAGGCGTGGCTGCGCTCGCGGGCCGTCGGGCTCACCGGTGCCGGCGCCGCCGCCCGCGCCTTTTCCGCCGGCCTGCTCACCGGCATGCAGCAGCGGGCTGCCGACGAGGCCATCCGCAGCTGGCGGGGAGCGTGGGAGGACGCGTCCGACAAGAAGCTGCGGAAGTGGCTGGCCTAGGCCGGGTGCGGGCGGCCGGCGGAGCCGTGTGGCGCCGCACCGCCGACGGCCGGCTCGAGGTGCTGCTCGTGCACCGGCCCCGCTACGACGACTGGAGCCTGCCCAAGGGAAAGTGCGAGCAGGGCGAGGGCGACGAGGACTGCGCCCGCCGCGAGGTGGCCGAGGAGACCGGTCTGGCCTGCGTGCTGGGACCGGAGCTGCCGAACCAGCGCTACCTCGACCACCGGGGCCGCGACAAGGTGGTGCGCTACTGGGCCATGTCGGTCGCGGCCGGTGACGGCCGGCTCGACCACGAGGTCGACGAGGTGGCCTGGCTGGCCCTGCCCGCGGCCCGTGACCGGCTCACCTACGTCCGCGACGCCGAGGTGCTCGACGCCCTCCCGGCCGCCCTGGTCGCCGGTGGGCCGGCATGACCCTCCTGCTCGTCCGCCACGCCGAGGCCGAGTCCCGGTCAAGTTGGGACGCCCCCGACGCGCTGCGCCCCCTCTCGTCGCGGGGCCGTCGCCAGGCCACCGGCCTGGTCCAGCTCCTGGGCGACCGCCACCCCGTCGGCCGCCTCGTCTCCAGCCCGTCGCTGCGCTGCATCGAGACCCTGTCGCCCTTGGCCGCGGTGCTGGGCCTCACCCTGGAGGTCTCCCCGGCCCTGGCCGAGGGCAGCGAGCCGGAGGCCGCGGTCGAGCTGGCCCGTGCCGGAGCGACGCTGCCTGGGGACGAGGCGGCGCTGGTCCTGTGCAGCCACGGCGACCTGATCCCCGACCTCCTCGACGTGCTCCAAGCATCCGACGACCTCGACCTCGGTCGCTCCCCCCGCTGCCAGAAGGGCTCGACCTGGGCCTTCGAAGGAAAGCGCGGCCGTTTCACCACCGCCACCTACCTCCCGCCGCCCTAGCGTCGCGGGTCGTGGGCGACGAGCTGCGGACCGAGTTCCACGACCAGCTGGCCGAGCTGCATCGCTGCGTCGAGTGGATGGGGGCCGACGTGGTCAGCATGGTGCGCAGCGCCGTCGACGCCCTGCTTGAGGGGGACGATCACCGGGTCGCCGAAGTGGAGGCGGCCGACGCCCTGATCGACGCCACCTACGTCAAGGTCGAGATGGATGTCTCCGCCATCGTGGTGCGCCAGTCCCCGGTGGCCCGCGACCTGCGGCTGGTGGTGGCCAGCCTGCGGGTGGCCCAGGAGCTGGAGCGCTGCGGCGACCTGGCCCGCTCCGTCGCCCGGCGGTCGGCCCGCATCGACGAGACCGTGCTCACCCCCCGGGTGCGGCTGCTGATCCACGAGCTGGGCGCCGAGGCCATCAGCATGCTGGCCGGCGCCGTGCGGGCCTACGGCGTGCTCGACGGGCAGGCGGCGGCCGCCGTCATCGCCGCCGACGCCGGGCTCGACGACCTCTACGCCTCACTGCTGCGCGAGCTGTTCGAGCTGCGCGGGGCGGCCAACGAGCCGCTGGTCGAGGCGGGCCTGGTGGCCCGCTTCCTCGAGCGCCTGGGCGACCACGCCGCGGTCATCAGCGCCCGCGTCCACTTCATCACCGGCGCCGCCTTTGAGCCCAACGACTCCGACAGTGGCTGACAACGCTCCTTGGTTGACCGCGGGGCGACCGCACCATCAGGCGACGAGCTTGACGGGGTACCCGGCCTCGGCAGCACTACGGGCCAGGGCTCGGTCGAGCGTCCACAGGACCGTTCCGAGGCGCTGGGCGAGGCGGACATAGGTCGAGTCGGTGGCGTGTCGACGTCGTAGGCGTGCCGTGATCGTCGCCACCGCCGGCCCGTCCTGCGCCAGATCGAACGGATCGAGGAACAGGCCGAGGGCGGCCAGGTCCTGCCAGATCTGGGCGACGTCGTCGATCCCCAAGGTTCCGTCGAACACGAGCCGGGCGAGGACGTTGGCAACCTCGTATGGCAACACCGCGGGCGCATGCAGCTCCTCGTCGGCGTTCAGCCAGCCCTCCAGGTGGGCCTGCGTCGCCTGCTGCCGTTCGTCGGCCACGAGAAGGGCCACGATGACACTGGCATCGAGGACCACGCTCATCGGTCCGGGCCGAGGGCGACCCGTGCCTCGGCGACCAGGTTCACGGCGTCGCCTGCGGTCTGCTGGTGAGACCGCTGCACCAATCGGGCCAGCGCGGCGCGGGCTTCGCCGCTCCGGGTGAGGTCGCCCCGGCTCAACCCGGCGTGGACCAGGATGCGCGCCAGTGTCCCGGGGCGGACCCGAAGCTGCTCGGCCTGCTGCTCCAACGCGGCGTGGTCGCCGTCGTCGAGACGGACGGTGATGGCCCTCGTCATAGGACGCCAGGCTACTCCTCGATCCGACGCGAAACGACGCGTGCTTAGCCGAAGCGGCCGGCGATGTAATCCTCGGTGCGCTGGTCGTTGGGGGTGGTGAAGAGCTTCTCGGTGGCGTCTACCTCGACCAGCAGGCCGGTGCGCTGGCCGGTGGTCTCGTCGGCCTTGGCCGTGAAGAAGGCGGTGACGTCGGAGACCCGGGCCGCCTGCTGCATGTTGTGGGTGACGATGACGATGGTGAACTCCTGCTTGAGCTCGCCCATCAGCTCCTCGATGCGCAGCGTGGCGATCGGGTCGAGGGCAGAGCACGGCTCGTCCATCAGGATCACCTCGGGCTTGACGGCGATGGTGCGGGCGATGCACAGCCGCTGCTGCTGGCCGCCGGACAGCCCGAGGGCGCTCTGCTTCAGCTTGGCCTTCACCTCGTCCCACAGGGCGGCCCGCCGCAGGCTCTCCTCGACCAGCTCGTCCATGTTGCCCTTGAAGCCGTTGACCTTGGCGCCGAAGGCGACGTTGTCGTAGACCGACTTGGGAAACGGGTTCGGCTTCTGGAACACCATGCCGATCCGCCGCCGCACCTCGATGGCGTCCACCCCGGGGCCGTAGAGGTCCTCGCCGTGGTAGGTGAGCGATCCGTCCACCCGGGTACCGGGGATCAGGTCGTTCATCCGGTTCAGGCAGCGCAGGAAGGTGCTCTTGCCGCAGCCTGAGGGCCCGATCAGGGCGGTGATCTCCTGCTGGTGGACCGTGAGGTCGACGCCGGAGAGGGCCCGGAAGCTGCCGTACCAGAAGTCGAGGTCGGCGGCCCGGAAGACCTCGGCGGACCGGGGGGCGGCGTTGGCGTTGGCCCCGCCGCCGGCCGGGCGCACCTCGGTGCGGGTGCTGGCGGCGGTGTCGTTGTCCGGGGGGGGCACGGGGCCAGCATCGCGGCTTCGCCCCGTCCGGGCAATCGCGACACCGGCTCCCAGCCTCCGAGCCGCCGATTGTTCGGCTGCCGTTCACCCTTCGTTCACCTTGAGGGCAACTGGTCGCCACCTGGACCCCGTACGTTCAGCCGTGATCACCACGCTGTGGCCAAGCTCAGGAGGCACTCCATGTCCTACCCCAGGTCCGCCCGGTTCCTCGCCGCCGGCCTCTCGCTCGTCGTCGGTCTCACCGCCTGCGGGAGCAGCGACGACGCAACCACGACCGGCAGCGATGGGCCCAAGGGGTCCGAGCTCGCCGCTGTCACCCTGAACGGCTCGGGCGCCACCTTCCCCAAGGCGTTCTACGACGCCGCCATCGACGGGTTCAAGGAGGAGCAGCCGCAGGTGACGGTGAACTACGGCGGCGGCGGGTCGGGCAAGGGGCGCACCGACCTGCAGGGCGGGCTGGTCGACTTCGCCGGCTCGGACGGGCTGGTGAAGGACGAGGACAAGCCCAAGTTCAAGGGCGAGTTCCTCTACATCCCCACCGTCGCCGCCCCCATCACGGTGTCGTACAACCTGTCGGAGGTCAC
>JBBPYZ010000059.1:0-10609 GCA_038199465.1 Acidimicrobiales bacterium
CGGCCCCAGTAGATGACCTCGGCTTCGTCGATCTCGTAGCCCGAATCGTCGGCGGCCGTAAGGCACGGCGTATCGCCCACCGCGCAGTCCACGTCGACCATGCGGTTGCAGGTGCGGCAGATGAGGTGGTGGTGGTTGTCGCCCACCCGGTCTTCGTAGCGGGCCGGCGACCCGGCAGGCTGGATGCGTCGGATCAGGCCCTTGTCGGTGAGGGTGGACAGGGCGTCGTACACCGCCTGCCGTGAGATGGCGCCGATCTCGGCCCCGACGACCTTGTAGACGTCGTCGGCGGCACGATGCGGTCCGCCGGAGACCGCCCGCAGGACAGCCAGCCGCTGGGCCGTGACCTGCAGGCCGTGCCGTCGGAGCAGGGCACCGTCGTCGACCGATGTCTCGCCGGGCACACCCGCACCCTAACCCCAATCCTGGAGTGAGTCCAGATCTGGTGCCCTCGCCTGGCTCAGGTCGGGAGGACGACCGTCTTCACCCGGGTGCACTCGTCGATGGAGTAGCCGAGGCCCTCCCGGCCGATGCCGGAGTCGGGCTTGTGGCCGCCGAAGGGGAAGTGGCCGACGCCGTGGGCGGGGGCGTCGTTGACGTGGACCATGCCGCACTCGAGGGCGTGGGCCGCCTTCCAGGCCTGCTCGAGGCTGCGGGTGAACACCGCCGAGTCGAGGCCGTAGCGGGAGCCGTTGGCCACCTCGAGGGCGGCGTCGAGGTCGGCGACGCGGGCGACGGCCAGGACGGGGCCGAAGGTCTCCTCCCAGATGATCTCGGCGTCGAGGGGCACGTCGACCAGGACGGTGGGCTGGTGGTAGGCGGCCTCGACCTCGCCGCCCAGCAGGACCTTGGCCCCCTTCTCGACGGCGTCGGCCACCAGACGGTGCACGGCCTGCGCCGCCTCGGGGTTGACCAGCGGGCCCACCTTCACGCCCTCGGCCCGGGGGTCGCCCACCGTCCACTGCTCGGCTTCGGCCAGCGCCCGGGCCACGTAGTCGTCGTACACCGACTCCTCGACCAGCACCCGGCTGACGGCGTCGCAGCGCTGGCCGGCGTTCTTGAAGGCGCCGAGGAGGGTCTTGGTGACGGCCAGCTCGAGGTCGGCGTCGCCGCAGATGATGGCGGCGGCGTTGCCGCCCAGCTCGAGGTGGAGCGGCTTGGGGCTGGCCGCCTGGGCGATGCGGCGGCCGACGCCGCTGGAGCCGGTGAACGAGATCATCGAGATGTCCTCGTGCTCGGCCAGGAGGCCGCCGATCTCCCCTCCGGCGCCGGTGATCATGTTCAGCACGCCCCGGGGCAGGCCGGCGTCCTCCAGGACCCGGGCGAACAGCACCAGCGCCAGAGGGTCGTCCGAGGGGGCCTTGGCCACCACGGTGTTGCCGGCGGCGAGCGCCGGGATGATCTTCGAGGCGGCCAGGAAGAGCGGGTAGTTGAACGGGCCGATGGCGGCTACGGTCCCGACCGGCTCGCGCAGCACGATCCCCTCCTTGCCCCTGGTGTCGGCGATCCAGTCGCCGGGCAGGTACTCGCCGAAGATCTTCCGCACCTCCTCACGGGCCAGCAGCAGCCGCTCCCTGGTGGCCGCCACCTCCGAACGAGCCTGCTCGGGCGTCTTGCCCAGGTCGGCCACGATCACGTCGGCAAAGGGATCGAGGTGCCGGCCCAGCACCTGGGCGGCGTCGGCGCAGATCTCCAGGCGGGCGGCGGCGGGCAGGCCCCGGAAGACGCGCCGGGCCCGCTTGGCCGCGCCGATGGCGTCCAGCACGTCCTGTTTGGAGGCCTTGGCCGCGGTGGCGATGACGGTGCCGTCGATGGGGGAGCGCACGTCGAAGGTGGCACCGCCCTCGGCCTCCTGCCAGGTGCCGTCGATCAGCAGCTTGAAGCCCGGCACCTCGCCACCGGTGGCCACCGCCGCCCGAGCGATGTCGGGCAGGGAGAGGCGGACCGCCTGGTCGAGCATCGGGGCAGAGGCGAGGAATCCCATGGCTGCTGGCCTACCCCTCAGGACGGCCGGCGCCACCTGTCTGGCCGTGGTCAATCCGGAAGGCGTCGCTCCCCTGGTGATCGGGGAACGGCGTCGGCCGCCCGCGTTGCGCTCTCGAGCGTGGGCACAGCAGCCGAGGGGTAGGCCAAGGCCATGCCCGATCTCCACATCATCCCCGACGGTGACCGCTGGAACGCCAAGCAGGTGAACGGCGACGTGGTCTCCACCCACGGCACCCAGGCCGAGGCCGAGCAGGCCGCCAAGGCCTATGCCCGGGCCAACGGCGGCGGCGAGGTGTTCGTCCACCGTGACGAGGGCGAGTTCTCCCGGATCCGCAAGGGCGACAAGGTCTGAGCCTGTGGCCCTTGGTGGCCGGAGGGTGTGAGCCCAGAAACCCGACCAGAGAGGTAGGCTTTCCGGGGTGCGGGACATCCTGGGCTTTCCGAACCCGGTGAACGAGGTGTCGGCGCGGCTGGTGGCGGCGGGGGTGGTGCTGCTCGGTGCGCTCGCGCTGGGGCTTGATCAGCCGTGGCTGCTGCTTCCGCTGGCCTACGGTTTCCTCGCTCGGGTGCTGAGCGGCCCGACGCTCAGCCCGCTCGGCCAGCTCGTCACCCGGGTGGTGACGCCCCGCCTCGGGATCGCCCCCCGTTTGGTGGCTGGTCCTCCGAAGCGGTTCGCCCAGGGGATCGGGGCGACGATCTCGGCGACCGCCGTCGTCGCCCACTTCGGGTTCGGGGCGGCCGGTGTCGCCGATGTGCTCGTGGGGATGATCCTGGTGGCGGCGACGTTGGAGGCCGTCCTCGGCTTCTGCATCGGGTGCAAGGTCTTCGGGCTGCTGATGCGAGCCGGTGTCATCCCGGCCGACGTCTGTGCCGAGTGCACCGACCTCGCCGCTCGGCGGCCGGCGGCCGTTTCCTGACCCCCGCCTCCTGCGCCTGGGGTTCGGCGGCGGCCGCACGGGGCAGGATGACAGAGCGGCTCGGCGAGGTCGCGTGTGACTGTGCGGCCGCATGTCGGCCGCGAGGGGAGATGCTGATGCCCGAGATCCAGACTTGGGGCGTGCAGCCATGAGCCTGCTCATGGGACACGCCGAGACAGCGATCACCGCGTGCGGCGAGGCCGACCAGGCCGGCAAGCTCTGCACCGGGATCTACAAGCTGACCAGCAGCGAGTCGCTGGCTCAGGCGGCCGACATCTTTCTGGCCAAGCCGACCAAGATCGCCCTCATCGTCATCCTCGCCCTGCTCGCGACTGCGTTCCTGCGTCGGGGGATCCGCCACTTCACGCGGGGCCTCAAGTCGGTCACCGCCGACAGCGCGGCGAACGTGGGCGACCGCTCGCCTGGCGCGCTGCTGCGCACCGGCGGTCGGACCAGCGCCCGCACGGTCCAGCGGGCCGAGACCATCGGCACCCTCCTGGTCAGCGCCGCCGGCTTCACGGTCTGGGGGATGGCGGGCCTGATGGTGCTGGGCGAGCTCGGCGTGAACCTGGGCCCGCTGGTCGCCGGCGCCGGCATCGCCGGCATCGCCCTGGGCTTCGGCGCTCAGAACCTGGTGCGCGACTTCTTCTCCGGCGCCTTCATCCTGATCGAGGACCAGTACGGCGTCGGCGACGTCATCGACGTGGGCCCGGCCACGGGCACGGTGGAGGGCATCAGCCTGCGCGCCACCCGCCTGCGCGACGTGGAGGGCAACGTGTGGCACATCCCGAACGGTGAGATCGCCCGGGTGGCCAACAAGTCCCAGGAGTGGTCGCGGGCCCTGCTCGACATCCAGGTCTCCTACCAGACCCCCACTGACGACGCCGTCCGGGTCATCGAACGGGTGGCCGAGGGTCTGCACGACGACCCCGAGTGGTCGGCGTGCATCCTGTCGATGCCCGAGGTGTGGGGCGTGGAGGAGCTGGCCGCCGACGGCGTCACCATCCGTCTGGTGGTCCAGACCCAGCCCCTGACCCAGTGGAAGGTGGCCCGGGAGCTGCGGGCCCGCATCAAGAAGGAGTTCGACGCCGAGGGCATCGAGATCCCGTTCCCCCAGCGCACGGTCTGGCACCGCAACGAGGAGGATCGGGAGCCCGTCGGCAGCGGCGCTTCGTCCGGGAGGTAGCAGTGGAGCTGGTGGAGCCGGCCGGCCGGGTGAGGCGGGAGCCGCCACGGTTCCGGCAGGTGGCGGTGCGGCGGCTTGAGCGCCGCAGCCCCCGCCTGGTCGGGGTGACCGTGGCCGGTCCCGAGCTGGAGGGCTTCGCCCTCGACGAGCCGGCGGCCAGCGTGCGGCTGCTGCTGCCCGATCCGGGCGGGCGGCAACCGCCGCAGCTCACCTGGAACGGCAACGAGTTCCTCCTGCCCGACGGGCGGCGGCCGCTCATCCGCACCCTCACGCCCCGGCGGTTCGACGCCGAGGCGCTGGAGCTGGATCTCGAGATCGTGATCCACGGCGGCGGGGCGGCCTCGGCGTGGGCCGAAGCGGCCACCTCGGGTGACGAGGTGGCGGTCTCCGGCCCGGGGCGGGGGTACGGCGTCGATCCTGACGCCTCCTCGTTCCTCCTGGCCGGAGACGAGACGGCCATTCCCGCCATCAGCCAGCTGCTCGAGGTCCTCGACGCCGAGGTGTCGGTGCGGGTGCGGATCGAGGTGGCGGCGCCCACCGGCCGGCGTGCGCTGCCCCAGCACCCGGGGGCCCAGATGGAGTGGTGCGACCTGGCTGCCGGCGCCACCCCGGGCGATGCCCTGGTCGCCGCGGTGCGAGCCGCCGAGCCCACCGCCGAGGATCAGGTCTGGGTGGCCGGTGAGGCGGCGGCGGTCCAGCGCATCCGCCGCCACCTGTTCGAGGAGCGGGGTCTGACCCGCTCGTCGGTCCACGCGCGGGGCTACTGGAAGACCGGCCGCAGCGAGAGCGGCTGAGCCGGCAGGGCCGGGCCTGCGGAAGAGCGCCCGCCGCAGCGCGAGCCTGTCGGGGTGGACGACGCCCTGGCCCGGCTGCCGTCACCGCGGGAGCGGCGGCTGGCCGTGCGGGTCACCAAGGACGCGCTGCGCCAGATCCGGGGCGGCCACCCGTGGGTGTTCGAATCATCGATCACGGCTTGCCCCGAGGATGGCCGGGCCGGCGACCTGGCCGTCATCTTCAACGGCGAACGCCGCTTCCAGGGCATCGGCCTGTACGACCCGGGCTCGCCGATCCGGGTACGGATGCTGCACCACGGCCCCCCCGTGCCGATCGACGACACCTGGTGGGGCCAGCGGCTCGCCGACGCCCTCGATCGCCGCGCCGGGCTCCTCGCCTCGACCGAGACCACCGGGTTCCGCTGCGTGCACGGCGAGAACGACGGCCTGCCCGGCCTGGTGGTCGACCGTTACGGCCCGGCGGTGGTCGTCAAGCTCTACTCGGCGGCCTGGGTGCCCCACCTGCGCTCTGTGGTGGCGGCGCTCGGGCGGCCGCTGGCCCCGGAGGTCGTGGTCCTGCGCCTCAGCAGGGCCTCGGGCGACGACCTCCCCGGCCTGGCCGACGGCACCGTGCTGGTGGGTGAGAAGCCGGGCGGGCCGGTGCTGTTCCGGGAGAACGGCCTGGTGCTCGAGGCCGACATCGTGGCCGGGCAGAAGACAGGCCACTTCCTGGACCAGCGCGAGAACCGGCGGCTGGTGGGCGACCAGGCCGCCGGCGCCCGGGTGCTCGACGTGTTCGCCTGCACCGGCGGCTTCTCGCTGTCGGCCGCCGCGGGCGGGGCCCAATCGGTGCGCTGCGTGGACCTCAGCACCGGAGCGCTGGAGACCGCCCGATCCAACTTCGGCCACAACCAGCACCTGCCAGCGGTCCGGGGCTGCCGCCTGGAGACCACCGTCGGCGATGCCTTCGCCGTCATGGCCGCCCTGGGCGCTGCCGGTGAGCGCTACGACGTGGTCGTCATCGACCCTCCGTCGTTCGCCCACACCCAGGCCGGGGTAGCGGGGGCGCGGCGGGCCTACCGACGCCTCACCGACCTGGCCGTCCGCCTCGTCGAGGGCGGTGGGCTGCTGGTCCAGGCCTCCTGCTCCAGCCGGGTCGGCGCCGATGACTTCTTCGCTGACGTGCTGGCCGGGGCGGCGGGGGCCGGCTGCCGGCTGGAGGGGATGCGCCACACCGGGCACCCCGTCGACCACCCGGTTGGCTTCCCCCACGGCGCTTACCTGAAGACGCTCTTCGCCCGGGTCCACCGGCCTTCCTGATCCTGGTCTGGGGACCCGCCGATGCCTGCGGTCGGCGGCGTCGGATGGGCCGATCCCTCGGTACTGTCAGGTGATGTTCGTCGGTGTCGTGCACGCCTTCGCACTGCTTCTCCTGGTGGCGGCGGCGGCCAAGCTGGGGGATCCGAGGTCGGCCTCGGTGGCCCTGGGCCAGGCCGGTCTGCCGGGCGGGCCGCTGGTGGTGCGGCTCCTCGCCCTGGGCGAGGTCGCGGTGGCTGGCGCCGTCCTCGTCATCGGGGGTTCTGCGCCCGCCGCCGCCCTCGGACTGGTCCATCTCGGCTTTGCCGCCTTCGTCCTCCGCCTGCGTCGATCAGCCGGGCCGGGAGCCAGATGCGGCTGCTTCGGGGAAGCCGAGGCGCCGGCTGGCCGGCTCCACGTCGTGGTGAACCTCGCCGCCAGCGGGCTCGTGGCCGCTGCGCTAACCAGCGAGCTTCCGTCCCTCGCCTCGGTCCTGGGCGATCAGCCCGTCCTCGGCCTGCCCTACGTCGCCGCCGTGGTGGTCGGAGCCTGGGCCACCGGTCGGGGATCGACCTCGACGGGCGGTCGACCACGAGGCGCCGCCCGCGGCCCATCGGGTCACGGGCGTCGAGCACGACACGGTTCTGGTCTTCCTCTCCAGCGGGTGAGCGACCTGCGGCTCGTTCTGGGGATGCTGGCTGACCCCGCCGCCCTTCCCGAGGGCACCCGCGCGGTTGTGGTCGCCCCGGGCGCCGAGCGCGAGGATGTCGCCCTCCTGGCCGGGCTGGCCCCCCGCCACCTCCCGCTGGTCCTGTCCACCCAAGCCTGGCAGGACTACGCCGTCCCTGGCGCTCCGTATGTGGCGCTGGTTGACGGGACCTCGGGCCTGGTTGTGGGCGAGTGCCCGGGCAACCACCTTCGGCGAGGTCCTGTCGTGGCTCGGCCGGACCGTCCACGCCCGTGCGGCCTCGGGCGACGGGCTGGCACCGGGGCCCCGGTCGTCGGCATGACGATGATCCGCCGAACGGGTCGGCCGCCGTGTGAGAAACCTGCAGATGGTCTTGTCAGGATTGCTGACGTCGTTGTATCCTTCGGCCGTCAGGTCATGTGGAGATCCCGCAGGAGGTGGCAGGAATGTTGATGAGGTTCGATCCGCTCCGAGAGGGTCGACCCGGCGTCGATCGACCTGACCGTCGAGAAGAACGTGCTGACGGTGGCGGCGGAGCGTCGCTGGCAGCCGACCGACGGTGACGAGGTGGTGGTGGCTGAGCGGCCCCAGGGCAGCTTCAGCCGCCAGCTTTTTCTGGGCGAGGGCCTCGACCCCGACGGCATCGAGGCCCGTTACGACAACGGCGTGCTGACCGTGTCGGCGCCCGTGGCCGAGCGGGCCAAGCCCCGCAAGGTCGACATCACCTCGGGCGACGGGTCGGCGACGTCGATCGACGCCACGTCGACCGCCGCCTGAGACACAGTTCGCCGGCCCGGACCCGGGGCTGGCAGCCTGGCCGGGCGGTGGCGCGGTCGCCGCCCGGTCAGCGTAGCGTGAAGGGCTGGAAGACCTGCTTGAGGATCCAGCTGGTGAACTCGAGCGGGCCAGCGGCGGCGGTGGCCGCTGGCGGGCCGCAAAGGACCATTTCCCCGGGCTAGTCAGTCCACGGGGGCCTCAGCGCAGCAGGTCGTACAGGCGGGGCAGGTCGATCCGGGCGAAGGAGATCTGCTGGTCGCCGAAGCCGTAGGGCAGGATGACCTGGTCGCCGTGGGCCATGCCGCCGCAGGAGTAGACGACGTTGGGCACGTAGCCGTTCTGCTCGGACGCATCCGGCAGGAGGATGGGCAGCTGGGTGGCGCCGAGCACCTTGCGAGGCTCATCGAGGTCGAGCAGGAGGGCGCCGAGCCCGTAGGTGCGCATGGCCCCGACCCCGTGGGTGAGCACCAGCCACCCCCGTTCGGTCTCGATGGGTGGCCCGCAGTTGCCGGCCTGGATGAGCTCCCACGGCAGCAGGGGCGTGTCGAGGGTCTCCGGGTCCTCCCAGCACCGGAGGTCGCGCGAGGTGGTGAGCGAGCTGCGCTCCCGGTCGTGGCGGGAGAGGGCCACGTACTGGCCGCCCACCTGGCGGGGGAACAGGGCCAGGCCCTTGTTCTTGGCCGCCCGCCCACTCAGCTGGGAGGCCCGGAAGGTCAGGAAGTCGGCGGTCTCGAGGAGCTGGGGGGCGACGTTCCTTCCGTCGTAGGCGGTGTAGGTGGCGCAGTAGCGCACTTTGCCGTCCTCCTCGACCAGGCGGGTGAGCCGGGCGTCCTCCATGCCGTTGCTCTCGCTCGGGCCGCTCGGGTAGAGGATCCGTTCGCTGATCCGGCTCTGGGTCGGAAAGGTCTGGACGTAGTTGTCGAGGGCGATCTGGTCCAGCTGCTGGATGGTGTTACGGGTCTGTGCCCGCCGGAGGATCCGGGGGTCGATCCCGGCGATGACCGCATCCAGCTCGGTCCGCAGGAACGGGTCGCCCAGGGTGTCGAGGACGTAGGACGCCGTTTCGTCGTCGATGCCCCGCTCGACGACCAGGGTGGCGAAGGTGGCCTGGTCGTAGCTGGTCGCCTGGGGCTGGCCCATGTCGAGGTAAGGGCCGGGATCGTCGACCCGGATGCTGCCCTCGGGCCCGGCGACGCCGGTGCGGAACTCGATGGAGGAGATGTGGCCCTCGCCGACGGAGCGGACGCTCATCACAAAGCGCTTCTCGCCGTGGGTCAGGCCGGTCTGGTCGGGGTGCTCGACCATCGACGGGTTGGCGAGGGCGGCGCCCTCGGGGGCGAACTCGCTGGTGAAGTAGGCGCCGATCAGCAGCTGGCGCTCGGCGGAGGGGGTGTCGCCCGCCAGGCGGTGGGCTATCTGCTCGAAGTGGTGTTGGAAGATGCCGGCGAGGTCGCGGTGGCGGCGCTCGAACCGGGAGCGGAGGTCGGCCAGGGCCGTGACCACCTCGGCGTCGGTCAGCTCCTGCACCCGGTGCAGCACGGTCGTGGCCCGTGAGTGGTGCCCGGGCAGCTCCTCGCCTGGCACGAACAGGCGGGCCAGCACCCGTCCCCGGTCGGGCGACAGGCGCGGCCCGACCCGGGTGAGGGCGGAGACCTGGCTCATGTGGTCGAGGTGAGGAGGCGGCGGGCCTGCTGCATGGTGGACAGGAAGGCCAGGGTGGACTCGGCCCCCTGGTTGGCGTTGCGGCCGGCGGCGTGGAGGCCGTCGCAGCCGCCGCCGGTGTCGGGGTCGAACAGGGCCACGCCGACGTCGTTGGCCCCCAGGAACCAGCCGGCGGCCTGGCCCACCACGTCGAGCCACCGGGGCTCGGCGGTGAGGTCGAAGGCCCGGGCGGCGGCGTCGGCCAGGGCGGACGCCTCGATGGGCTGCTGGTCAAAGGCGGGCCGGGGCTCGCCGCGGGCCCAGCCGCCCACCGCGGTCAGCGAGAGGTGGCGGTCGGGGATCTCGACGTCGACGAGCCACTGGAGCAGCATCAGCCCATCTTGGAGCAGCTGGTCGTCACCGAGGGCGGACCCTGCCGCCAGGAGGGCCTCGGGGAAGGTGGCGTTGCCGTAGGTGAGGCGGGGCTGGGGCCAGGGCCACGACGGGTCGGGTGCGGGCCGACCGATGGCGGCGGCGGCGTCGACCAGGAGGTGGCGGGCCTGGTCGTGACCGGGCACGGAGCCGAGCACCGAGGCGGCGCCGAGGGCGGCCACGGCCATGGCCCGTGGGTGGGGGGAGCGGACCTGGCAGCCGACGGTGAAGCTGACCAGCGCCTCGTCGCGCACCCACCGGTCCGGGTGACAGGCGGCGGCGGTGCCGAGGCCCCACAGCGCTCGGCCCCACCAGTCGCCCGTGCCCGGGTCGTCCTCGAACCGGCGGTCATAGCCCACCCGGTTGTGGAAGCGCCCGTCGGCCGACTGGGCGTGGGTCAGGAAGACCAGGCACCTCTCGCCCAGGCGGGCCACCTCGGGCGGGGGGGCGGATTCGCGGCTGATGACCAGCAGGGCGCGGGAGACATCGTCGACGCAGTAGCCGTGGCTGCGCCGCGGCATCGCCCCCCGGGCGTGCTCGAACACCCCGGTGTCGTCGCTCAGGCGCAGGAGGTGGGCGAACGACGGCTCGGGGAGGTCGACGGAGGTGAGGCGGTGACCGGTGGAGGGCACTGCCGTCATCATGCGACGGCGGTGGCCCTGCCGCGCGGCCGCGTGTCGGCCAGCGACCGGTACTGGCCGCCGACGGCGGTCCAGCTGAGGCTGGGGGCCAGCGCCGCCGCCCCGTCCACCATGCGCCGGTGCAGCGCCGGGTCAGCCAGGATCCGGCGCAGCGCGGCGGCGATGGCATCGGGGTCGTGGCGGGGCACGAGGAGGCCCACGCCGCCCCCCAGGAGCTCGACGGCGTGGGGGAAGCTGGAGGAGATCACCGCCTTGCTGGAGGCGACCGCCTC
>JBBPYZ010000060.1:0-3392 GCA_038199465.1 Acidimicrobiales bacterium
CCTGCTCAGCTGACCTCGGCGCCCAGCGCCGCCGCCCGCCCGAACACGGCGTCGAGCATGTCGGGCGTCAGCTTGCCGGTGACGGTGGTCTGCTGGCTGACGTGGTAGCTGCACAGGATGGTGCGGCCACCCTCCAGGGTCACCTCCACCCCGTGCCCGAACCGGGGCCGGGGCCGTAGCCCCACCAGGTGGGCCACCGCCTGGTAGGCGAACAGCCCGAGGGCCACCAAGACGCGGACGTTCCCGAGCAGGGCCAGCTCCCGTTCGATGAACGGACGGCACCGGTCCCGCTCGTCGGGGGTGGGCTGGTTGGCGGGCGGGGCGCACTTCACCGGCGCCGTGACCCACGCACCGGTCAGCTCCAGCCCGTCGCCCGGCCGCGCGCTGGTGGGCTGGTTGGCGTAGCCGGTCCGGTACATCGAGGCATACAGGAAGTCTCCCGACCGGTCACCGGTGAAGACCCGCCCGGTGCGGTTCCCGCCGTGGGCGGCCGGGGCCAGGCCCACCACCAGGAGGTGGGCGTCGGGGTCGCCGAAGCCGGGCACCGGCCGGGACCAGTAGTCCTCGTCCCGGAAAGCAGCGCGCTTCTCCCGCCCGACCCGCTCCCGCCACTCCACCAGCCGGGGGCAGGCCCGACACGTCACCACTTCGGCCTCCAGCTTGCTGAGTTCGGCCACAACACCCATTCTGTGAACAGTTTGCGACCGTCGCGGTCGCTTTCTGTTCAAAGTTCGCCGGCGGTAGCGTCGATCGGTCATGGCTCGACCCCGACCGCCGGCGCCCACGCTGGTGCTGTTCGTGCGCCACGGCCAGACCCCTACTACCGGAGCAACCCTGCCGGGGCGGGCCAGGGGCCTCGACCTGGCCGACGCCGGACGGGCCCAGGCCGAGGCCGCCGGCGCCCGCATCGCCGCCCTGAAGAAGGTGGCGGCGGTGTACGCCTCCCCCATGGAACGGGCCCAGCAGACGGCGGCCCCCATCGCCAGGGGGCGCAAGCTCAAGGTGCGCACCAGCCGGGGGCTCAACGAGTGCGACTTCGGTGACTGGACCAGCGGCGACTTGAAGGATCTCCGCAAGCGGCCGGAGTGGAAGACGGTGCAGCAGTACCCGAGCGGCTTCCGCTTCCCCGGCGGTGAGTCCTTTACCGAGATGCAGACCCGGATCACCGACACTGTGGCCGGCCTGTGCGCCCGGCACCGGGGCGAGACCATCGTGGCCGTCTCCCACGCTGATCCCATCAAGGCCGTCGTGGCCGCCGCCGTGGGCACCCACCTCGATCTGTTCCAGCGCATCGTGGTCTCGCCGTGCTCCATCACCGCCATCACCTACACCGCCGGCGGGCCCATCGTCCTGGCCGTGAACTCCACCGGCGACGACTTGGCTCGCCTGGTGCCGTCATGAGTGAGTCCTTCGAGCTGGGCCAGCCCGAGCACTTCACCGCCGGGGCCATTGGCGAGCCCGGTGCCCGCACGTTCTTCCTCCAGGCCGCCGAGGGCGGGGTCCTGGTGTCGATCAAGTGCGAGAAGGAACAGGTCGGCGTCCTGGCCGAGTACCTGAGCGGCATCCTCGAGGATCTGCCGGCCCTCGGCGAGCACGGCACCGTCGCCGGGGACCTGGTGCTACCGGTCACCGCCGAGTGGGCGGCCGGCAGCATCGGCGTCGCCTACGACGAGGACGCAGACCGAGTCGTGCTGGTGATCGAGGAGCTGGTGGGCGACGACGTCGACGACGACGCCGCCACCTTCCGGGTGCGGCTGCGGCGGGACCAGGTCGACGCCTTCATCCGCCTGTCCCGCCAGCTGGTGGAGGCGGGCCGCCCCACCTGCCCGCTCTGCGGCCAGCCGATGGACCCTGACGGTCACGCCTGCCCCCGCTCCAACGGCCATCGCAACCGCCGCTGAAGGTGGGGGCGGGCCCGACCCCGCATCAGGCGCCGGCGGCGACCATCCTGGCGCCGTGACCCGTTCCCCCGCCGCCGCCGAACGGTTGCTGGCCACCGGAGAGGTCGAGCTGCTGGGACGGATGCCGTGGAGCTCCAACGCCACCTTCCTGGCCGAGGTCACCGGTCCCTGCCCGCCCCCGCCCGACGGACCGGCCACGGTCAAGGCGGTGTACAAGCCTCACCGGGGCGAGCGGCCGCTGTGGGACGTCCCCGACGGCCTGTACCAGCGGGAGGTGGCCGCCTACCGGCTGGCCGGCGCCCTCGGCTGGGACCTGGTGCCGCCCACCGTGTTCGCCGAGGGCCCCCTCGGCATCGGGTCGCTCCAGTTGTTCGTGGAGGCCGACTTCGAGCAGCACTACTTCACCCTGCTGGAGGACGAGCGCCACCACCACCAGCTCCAGCGCATCTGCGCCTTCGACCTGGTGGCCAACAACACCGACCGCAAGAGCGGCCACTGCCTCCTCGACGACGATGGCCACATCTGGGGGATCGACAACGGCCTGGCCTTCCACGCCGAGTTCAAGCTGCGCACCGTCATTTGGGAGTTCGGCCGCCAGCCCGTGCCCGAGGACCTGCTCGCCGACCTGCGGTCGTTCTGCGACCGCCCCCTGCCCCAGGACCTGGCCGACCTGCTCGACCCCTTCGAGCGGGACGCCATGAAGACCCGGGCCCGGGCCCTGGTACAGGACGGCTGCTTCCCGGTGGACCACACCGGCCGCCGCTATCCGTGGCCCCTGGTCTGAGCCGGTTGCCTCGGCGAGCTGCGACCGGCGGCTCAGCCTCCGACCGGGCCGAGGACCCGGTCGAGCTCGGGGTTGGCGAAGCGGCCGTCGGGGTCGAGCTTGGCCCGCCGCTCGGCGAAGTCGGCCCAGCCAGGGTACCTCGGGGCCAGCGAGGCCGCCGTCTGGTAGTGGAGCTTGCCCCAGTGGGGCCGACCGTCGTAGTCGTCCATGATGGCCTCGACCCCCTTGAAGTACTGGTCGTGGGGGGACCCGACGGCCACGTGGACGGCCAGGTAGGCGGTGGCTCGGCCGGAGGCGGTGCTGAGGGCGATGTCGTCGCCGGCCACGAACCGGCACTCCACCGGAAAGCCGACCGGGACGCCGAGCTGGCGAACAAGGGCCCGGACCCGGTCGAAGGCGTCCCGGAATGCCTCCCGGGGCACGGCGTACTCCATCTCCACGAAGCGCACAAGCCGGGGGCTGGCGAAGACCTTGTCGCTCCGGTCAACGTACTCCTGGCGGCCCGCCGACGGCAGCCGCTTGGCCGCCGCCGGGATCCACTCGGGCCGCCACCGGCCGACGGCCAGCAAGGCGCCGAAGGCGACGTTGTCATACAGCACGTCGTTGCGGAACGCCCGCCATGGTGAGCGGGGTTCGGGCCGGTCCTGGGTGCGGCGGTTGGCCTTGGTGAGCGCCCACCGGGTGCCGGGGATCCAGAAGAACTCGTA
>JBBPYZ010000061.1:0-13504 GCA_038199465.1 Acidimicrobiales bacterium
CGAGCTGGTCACGGTGGGCCAGCGCCGGGGCCTGGGCGTGGCCGGTGGCACGGGGCGCGCCCGCTACGCCGTCGAGGTCGACGTGCCCGGGCGGCGGGGCGTGGTGGGCGAGCCCGCCGACCTCCTCCGGGACGGGGTCGAGGTCGGGCGGGCGTCGTGGGTCGGCGTCCCCCCGGTCGAGGGCGCCGCCGTCCTGGCTCAGGTCTCGGCTCACGGCACCGCCCGGCCGGCGCGGTGGGTGCCGGACCGGGTGGTGTGGGGCGAGCCGCAGCGGGCCGTGGCCCCCGGCCAGGCCGTGGTGCTCTACGACGCCGCCGACCCGGACCGCTGCCTGGGCGGCGCGCCAGCCTCGTGAACCCCGGGGGGTCAGCCGACCGGGAGTGAGCGGGCGGCGGCGTCGGCCAGCACGGCGCCCGGGCGGGTCGGGGTGACGAGGAGACGGGCCGAGGCGCCGGCCTCGCTCCGGCGCTCCCTCGGCTTCACCAGGGTCATCGGCACCTTCTCGGTGAGCACGAGCTCCAGGGCCAGGCCGGGGGCGCCCATGGTGAGGTCGAGGGAGTCGGTGTCGGCGGGGGCCGGGTGCAGGGCCTGCACCACCTGGCGGCGGAACAGGACCGGGTCGGCCAGGGTCATGGCGTCCTTCACGACCACCCCGGCCGGCACCAGGACCAGCCAACGCTGCGCCAGCCCGTGCAGCGACCGGGCAGCCACCACCGCGCCCGGCAGGCCGACCACGACGGCGATGCCGGCCCCCACCCACACCCCGGCGGCGGCCAGCAGGACCGCGGCGGTGGGCCCGGCCACGGCGACGGCCCAGGCCAGCGGGACCGGCCCGACCAGCAGCGCCCCCGGCGCCCGGAGCAGATGGCGGCGCTCGTTCGGGTAGGCGGGTGCGTTCACAAAGGCGTTGCCCACCGACGGGGCCAGCGCCAGAGCGGCGGCGCCGGCGGCGGCCGCGATGGCCACGGCGGCGGCCAATGGCGACGGTCGACCGGTCGCCGCGGCCCACACCGCCGCCACCGGGGCGGCGGGGGCCACGATGCGCACGGCGGTGAGGGTCACGGGGCCCAGCACCAGGGTGGCCAGCAGCGTGGCCGCCCACCCCGCCCACAGCCCTGAGCTGGCCGCGGTCCGCACCGGAACGCTGGTGGGGGCGAGCGCGGCGGCGAACGCCGGGCCCGTCAGCGGCACCAGCAGGACCCAGGCGCCCCGCAGGAGCCAGGGGACGAAGCGGGAGGGTCGGAGGTCCATCGGCTGTTGAGTGGCATGCTGGCACGGACCGGTTCGAACCGACGATCTTCTGAAGGAGCCAAAGAACCCTTGGCCGACAGTCCCTCCAGCACCGTGCAGCTCGTCGACCTCGAGGTCATCGTCCGCTACAGCCTGGCCATCCGCCAAGAGCTGGCACCGGCCGAGGAGGTGCTGGCCGCCCTGGACGAGAGCCGGGCCACGGTCCTCGCCATCCTCGAGGGCCACGAGCCGGACGAGCCGGACGAGGTGGACGAGGGCCCGGCTCGTGAGCCGACGGCGGAGCGGCGACGTCGGTCCCGACCCGAAGCGGGCCCCGAGGACGACAGGGGGCCGTCGGCGTCTCCGGCCGAGGATCCGTCGGCGGTGGATGAGGCCGAGCTCAGCAGGCTGCGCAAGATCAGGCGGGCCCGGCGGGAACGCCAGGCGCGCCAGGCCGGCGAGGCCAGGGCGCAGGAGCAAGCCCGCCAAGACGACGAGGCCAGGCGGGTCCGGGCGGCCACCCGCGCCCAGGCGGCCGAGCTGGCCGAACGGGCCGAGGAGGCTGAGCGGGCGGAGCGGGCCAAGGAAGCGGAACGGGCCGAGGAAGCGGAACGGGCCGAGGAAGCGGAACGGGCCGAGGAAGCGGAACGGGCCGAGGAAGCGGAACGGGCCGAGGAGGCGGTACGCCACCGCGCCGCTCGCGCCGAGCGGATCAGGCGGACTGAGGAAGCCGAGGATGCCGAGGACGCCGCCCGGGCCCGGGCCAGGCGAGCCGAGCGGCTGGAGCGGGCCCGGCGTGACGACGACGCCAACGACGCTGACGAGCGGGAGCGGCCCGAGCGGCCCGAGGCGGCCCACGCCGAGGATCTCCGAGGGGCCCGGCCGGCGCGGCGGGCCCAGGAGGGCCGCCGGATGAAGCAGGGAACCCGTCCTGCCCGGCGGGCCCGGCCCGTCGCGGTCGAGGTCGGTGACGACGACCACACACTGCCGGCGCCGCTCTCGCCCGAGGAGGCGGCCCGGCGGCGCGCGGAGCGCCGACGCCGGCGCTCGGAGCGCTAGCGACCCCTCCGGTCGTGTCACGCCCCGTCGGTAGCCTCGGTCGGGATGGCCGAGGTCGCCGAGGAGATCCAGAAGCAGGCGCAGCGCCTGCGGGAGCAGGTGGCCCACCACAACCGCCGCTACCACGAGCTCGACGACCCGGAGATCTCCGACTTCGAGTACGACCAGCTGGTCCGCGAGCTGCAGACCCTCGAGGCCCAGTTCCCCGAGCTCGCCCTGCAGGAGAGCCCGACCCAGCGGGTCGGCGCCGCCGTCTCCACCCTGTTCAGGCCCGTGCTGCACGCGGTGCCGATGATGAGCCTCGACAACTCGACCTCGCTGGCCGAGCTGGAGGCCTGGGGGGCCCGAGCGCAGCGCCACATCGGCTGTGACGTGGCCTACTGCTGCGAGCTGAAGATCGACGGGCTGGCCATGAGCCTGCGCTACGAGGGGGGGCGGCTGGTGCAGGCGGCCACCCGGGGCGACGGGAGGGTGGGCGAGGACGTCACGGCCAACGTGGCCACCATCGGGTCGGTGCCCAAGCGCATCGAGGGGGCGCCCGGGCTGCTGGAGGTGCGGGGCGAGGTCTACCTGCCGCTGTCGGAGTTCGAGCGGCTCAACCAGGCCCAGCTCGCCGCCGGCCTGCGCCTGTTCGCCAACCCTCGAAACGCAGGCGCCGGCTCGTTGCGCCAGAAGGACCCCACCGTCACCGCGTCCCGGGCCCTGAGCTTCTGGTCCTACCAGCTGGGGGCGGTCGAAGGGGTCCCCGCCTTTTCCCGCCACAGCGAGTCACTCGAGTGGCTCGGCGGCCTCGGCGTGCCGGTCAACCCGAACCGCCGGGTCGTCAGGTCGCTCGACGACGTCTTCGCCTACACCCAGCACTGGCTCGAGCACCGCCACGACCTCGACTACGAGATCGACGGGGTGGTCGTGAAGGTCGACTCGCTGGCCCAGCGCCGCCAGCTGGGGTCCACCTCGCACGCCCCCCGGTGGGCGATCGCCTTCAAGTACCCGCCCGAGGAGCGCACCACCCTGCTGCACCGCATCGTGGTCTCCATCGGCCGCACCGGCCGGGCCACGCCCTTCGCTCTGCTAGAGCCGGTGTTCGTCGGCGGCTCCACCGTGGGCACCGCCACCCTCCACAACCAGGACCAGGTCCGGGCCAAGGACGTGCGCGAGGGCGACACGGTGATCGTGCGCAAGGCCGGTGACGTCATCCCCGAGGTGGTGGGCCCGGTGCTGGCCCTGCGCCCCGAGGGGGTGGAGCCGTGGAGCTTCCCGGCCGACTGCCCCGTCTGCGGCACGCCGCTGCGCCGCCCCGAGGGCGAGGCCGACCACCGGTGCCCGAACGAGCTGTGCCCGGCCCGGGTGGCCGGCTGGATCCAGCACTTCGCCAGCCGGGGGGCCATGGACATCGAGGGCCTAGGCGACAAGCGGGTGCAGGAGCTCCTCCAGCTCGGCCTGGTCGCCGACCCGGGCGACCTCTACCGCATCGACTGGGACCGGCTGCGGGGCGTCGAGGGGTGGGGCGACACCTCCATCGGCAACCTGCGGGCCGGGATCGAGGCCTCGAAGCAGCGGCCTTTGGCCAACCTGCTCACCGGGTTGAACATCCGCCACCTGGGCGGCACCATGGCGGCCACGCTGTCCGCCGCCACCGGCCACCTCGACCGCATCGCCGCCGCCCCCGAGGCTGAGCTGGCCGCCATCCCGGGCGTCGGCCCCACCATCGCCCGCAGCGTGCGCGCCTTTTTCGACGATCCCCGGGTGGGCCCGGTGCTCGACAAGCTCCGGGCCGCCGGCGTGAACCTCACCGGCCCGGTCAGCCCGACGCGGCCCCAGGTGCTGGCCGGCGCGGCGGTGGTGGTCACCGGGACGCTCGACGGCTGGAGCCGGGAGGAGGCCGAGGCGGCCGTCAAGGCCCGGGGCGGCAAGTCGCCGGGCTCAGTCTCCAAGCGGTCACTGGCGCTGGTCGCAGGCCGCGAGCCCGGCGCCTCGAAGGTGGCCAAGGCGGAGGAGCTGGGCGTCCCCGTCATCGACGAGGCCGCCTTCACCCGGCTCCTGGAGACGGGCTCGCTCAACCCCTCCCGACCGGCCGACACCGAAGGTCAGCTGGCGGTGAAGCTCCACGAGTAGACCTCGGCCTGCTCGCGCGACCCGCCCACCTTAGGCCAGAACAGCAGGCGGACCGTGTGGCTGCCCGGCTCCAGGGAGCTGATGACCTTGCCGGCGCCCGGGGTGAACGACACCTGGTTCAGGCCGGAGAGACCCCGGATGGCGGGCGAGTTGTCGCCCTGGATGGGCTCGGGCCGCTCGAGCTGGTCGAGGGGGATGGGCCGACCGTCCACCTCGAGCTCGCCGGTGAAGTCGTCACCCAGCTGGGCGCCGATGGGCTCCTGGCGCAGCGAGGCGGCGCCCTCCACAGGAAAGACCCGCAGCACCGGGGCGGGCCGGCTCTGTCGCAGCTCCACCCCGGGCTCCTCGCTCTCCCAGAAGCCGAGGACCAGCAGGGAGGCGGCGATGGCCAGGGCCACCGAGCTGACCAGCCGCCTCCTCGTGACCATGCTCATCGCACCTCGTCGGGACAGGCAGCTCGCACGGAGAACATCGTCCCCCAGGCACGGGACCTAGTGCCGCATCCACCCCCGGAGCGCCGGCACCGTCCTAGCCTTTGGGCCGTGACCCCGGGTTTGTCCGCGCCGCCCTCGGACGACTTCGCCGGACGCATCCTGGGCGGTCGCTACCGACTGATCGCTTCCCTCGGCGGCGGCGGCTCGGCCGCGGTGTTCGCCGCCGAGGACATGGTCCTGCGCCGCCGGGTGGCCGTGAAGGTCCTGCCCCCGGGACTGGCCGCCGACCAGGCGTTCCTGCGCCGGTTCCAGACCGAGGCGCAGCTGGCCGCGGCGCTCCGCCACCCGAACGTGCTGCTGGTCCACGACTGGGGCAACGACGACGGCACCCCGTACCTGGTGACCGAGCTGCTGGAAGGCGGCAGCCTGAAGGACCTGATCGACCGCGGCGTCCGGGTCACGCCGTCCCAGGCCCTGGGGCTCGGGATCCAGGCCTGCCGGGGGCTTGACCACGCCCACCGACGGGGCGTGGTGCACCGTGACATCAAGCCCGCCAACCTGCTGTTCGACGACGCCGCCCGCCTGCGGGTGGCCGACTTCGGCCTGGCCCGGGCCATCGCCGAGGCGGCGGCGACCGAGCCACTCGGGGTCGTCTTCGGCACGGCCCGCTACGCCTCGCCCGAGCAGGCCCAGGGGCGGGCGCTCGACGGGCGCAGCGACGTCTACTCCCTGGCCCTGGTGCTCGTCGAGCTCATCACCGGCCAGGTGCCCTTCGCCGCCGACACCTCGGCCGCCACGCTGCTGGCCCGCCTCGACCGCCCCCTCGAGCCCCCCGTCGAGGTGGGCCCGCTGGCCGACGCGCTGGCCGCCGCCGGTCGCACCGAGCTTGACGAGCGGGTCGACGCCGCCGGGTTTGCCCGGATGCTCAAGGCCGCCGCGGTCCAGCTCGACCCTCCAACGCCGCTGCCCATCGTCGCCTTTCGGATCGAGGACGTGCGCGCCGCCGCCGGCCCGCTCGTCGACCCCACGGCCCCCCTGCCACCCCATGACGACGACGGTGGCCTTGCCGCCTCCGACATCCCGCACGGTGCGGCGCGGAGGGCGCCCTCCCGGTCCGGAGCGCCCGAGGCCGGCCGGGCCGGCCAGCTTGCGCCGCCGCCTTCGGCCGAGGGGGAACCGGGGCGACGCAGGTCCCGGCTTTGGGTGCTGCTCGTGGTGCTGCTGGCGGTGGCCGGCCTGGCCGCCGCCGCCGCCGTGGTGCAGCCCTGGCGGCCCGTCGTCGACGTGCCCGTGGTCGTCGGCCTCACTCGCGACGAGGCGGCCGCCCGGCTCCGGGCCGTCGACCTGCAGCTCAGCGAAGGTGACCGGGCCCGCAGCGAGTCGGTCGAGGCCGGGAGGGTGCTGGCCTCCCGGCCGGCCCGCCAGCGCCGGGGCCGGGCCGTCACCGTCACCCTGTCCGACGGGCCCGAGCCCCGGTTGGTGCCGGCGGTCGTCGGTCGCGTGGCCGAGCAGGTCAAGCTCGAGCTCGAGGGTCAGGGCCTCAAGGTGGTGCTGACCCCCGTCGACTCCGACACCGTGCCCATCGGCATCGCCCTGGCCGGCGAGCCGGCGGCCGGCGCCCAGGTGCCCCGGGGCGGCACCGTGACCCTGTCGGTGTCAGCCGGGCCGCCCAGCCGCCCCGTCCCCACCCTCGCCGGCAAGAGCTACGACGAGGCGGCCAGCGCCCTGAAGGCCCTCGACCTCACCGTCACCCGCCTCGACGCCTTTGACGACAAGGTCCCCTCCGGGGTGGTCATCGGCACCAACCCGGCTGCGGGAGTCACGGTCCGACCCGGCCCCCCCGTCACCGTCACCGTGTCGAGGGGCCCCGACGTGGTCGCCGTCCCCGCCACCGCCGGCCAGGGCCCCGTCGCCGCCAAGCAGAAGCTGACCGCAGCCGGCCTGCAGGTCACCGCCACCTACGGCCCCCCTGACGGCAAGGTCTTCAGCACCCAGCCGGCCGCCGGCGCCAGGGTCAAGAGGGGGACCGCCGTGGCCCTCTACACCCGTTGAGCCCGGCGGCTAGTCGGTGCCCTCGGTGATGTCCTTGATCTCCTGGGCGATGCGGCCTGCCAGCACGGCGCCCTCGGAGGGGCCGCCGGCGCCGGCCGGCTGACCGAGGCTGGCCATGGTCATCAGCTTGGAGAGATCCCCCTGGATCCTCACCTTGCCGGCCATGACCGCCTGCATGATGGCCGTCGGGTCCTGGTCGACCACGAAGCTGCGGGCTGTGGCGTAGTCCATCGTGAGGGTGGCGTCGGCCGGGTCGAGGTGGCCGAGGTCCATCTCCATCCTCCCCGAGGAGCTGTCGAGGTGGGCCTCGAGCGACCCCTCGCCGAAGGGCACCTCGTTGATGTTGAGGTTCGCCCGCACCGAGGCCGGGATGCCCGGGGTCTGATCTTCGTACCGGGTCCGGATCTCCCGGGCCGCCACGATCCACTCCTCGCTCAGGAAGGGGTAGGCCATGGCGGCGCACCGTAGCCGGGCCGCCCTCCGTAGATTGTCGGTGTGAGCCCCACCCCCAACGACGTCAAGCCTGCCTCGTTCCCGAACGGCCCCACCGGGGTCCTGGTGCTGCACGGCTTCACCGGCTCACCGCAGAGCATGCGCCCGCTGGCCGTCCGCTTCGCCGAGGCCGGGCACAGCGTCGAGCTGCCCGTCCTGCCCGGTCACGGCACCAAGATCGAGGACCTGGTCCCCACCCGCTTCGACGACTGGTACCAGGCCGCGGCCGCGGCCTACACCGACCTCGCGGCCCGCTGCCAGCGGGTGGTGGTCGTCGGGTTGTCCATGGGCGGGACGCTGGCCACCATCCTCGCCGTCGAGCACGAGCCCGCCGCCCTGGTGCTGATCAACCCCCAGGTGGCGCCGCCGCCCGCGAACGTGATCGACGTGGTGAAGGGCCTGGCCGAGGAGGGCGTGGCCACCATCCCGGCGATCGGCGGCGACATCGCCAAGGAGAACACCGAGGAGCTGGCCTACGCGGCCACCCCGGTCCTGGCCCTGGTCTCGTTCATTGAGCGGTGCCAGAGCCTGGTGGGCGAGCTGGGCCGCATCAGCTGCCCCGTCCTGCTCTTCACCAGCCCCCAGGACCACGTGGTCGACCCGGGGTCGTCCGACGTGCTGGCCGCCGGCGTCAGCGGACCGGTGGAGCGGGTCACCCTGGAGCGGAGCTTCCACGTGGCCACCCTCGACCACGACGCCAAGCTCATCGAGGACCGGGCCGTCGCCTTTGTCGCCGAGGTGGCCAAGGCCGGTTGAGCGGGTAGGGATCCCACCCATGGGAGAGCCCACGGTGCTGTTCGACCTCGACGGCACGCTCGTCGACACCAACTACCTCCATACCCTCGCCTGGCGGCGGGCTCTGGTCGAGCACGGCCACGACGTGCCCACCGCGTGGGTGCACCGCTGCATCGGGATGGGCTCCAGCCAGCTGCTGGCCGAGCTGCTGGGCGACGACGTCGACCAGCAGCCCTTGAAAGACGCCTGGCGCCGCCACTTCGAGCCCCTCAAGCCCGAGATCCGGGCCCTCCCGGGCGCCGCTGATCTGGTGCGGGCGGTGGCCGAGCGGGGCGCCCAGGCCGTCTACGCCTCCTCCTCGGAGGAGGCCGACGTGGCCACCCTGGTCGAGGCTGTCGGCGCCGGCGACGCCGTGGCTCACGTCACCAGCGCCAACGACGTGTCCGACGCCAAACCCGAGCCCGAGGTGTTTCAGGTGGCTCTGGAGCAGTCCGGCGGCGACAGCCG
This sequence comes from Acidimicrobiales bacterium, assembly GCA_038199465.1. Classification (GTDB taxonomy): domain Bacteria; phylum Actinomycetota; class Acidimicrobiia; order Acidimicrobiales; family JAUJNH01; genus JAUJNH01. The sequence goes on from JBBPYZ010000061.1 coordinate 8,625, forward strand.
GGCCGTGGTGGTGGGCGACACCGTGTGGGACGTGCAGGCGGCCAAGCGGGCCGGCCTCGCCTGCGTGGGCGTCCTGACCGGCGGGGTGTCCCGGGCCGAGCTGGAGGAGGCCGGCGCGGTGGCGGTCTACCGCGACCCGGCCGACCTCCTGGAGCAGATCGACCAGAGCCCGCTGGCCCCGCTGCTCCGCGACCCCTGACCCGAGGGCTCCGAAACCGGGTCCGGCCGCTAGCCTCCCCGGGTCGTGGCCGGGCTCGTGGAGTTGGCGACCCCCTCGGTCGACGCCCTTCCGGGCGAGGAGTCCGAGGTCGGCGTCGTCGTGTGCAACACCGGTGACGTCGACGCCGCCTACGAGTTGGACGTCGAGGGCGCCGTGGCCCACTGGGCCTTCGTCGACCCGGCGCTGGTCCACCTGGCCCCCGGCGACTCGCGCACGGTCCGCCTGGTCCTGCGGCCGCCACGCACGGGGGAGGTGCCGGCCGGGCCCATGGCCTTCACCGTCCGCCTCCACGCCAGGGCCGACCCCGACGGCGACGAGCTGGTCGAGGGAACCGTCGACCTGGTGGCTTTCGAGGCGTTCACGGCCCGCCTGGTGCCCGAGGCGCTCGAGGTCCGCACCCGGGGCCGGGCCCGGATCGAGGTCACCAACGACGGCAACATCCCGATCGTCGTGCGCCTCCGGGCCGAGAGCCCCGACGGCGACCTCGGCCTCAAGCTCGACGACGAGACGATGGTGGTGCCGGCCGCCACGTCGGCCTCGGCATCGCTGGCCGTGCGGCCCAGGCACCGGCGCCTGGTGGGCAAGGGCCGCTCGGCCCCCTACACCGTCCACCTGGAGTCGCTCCTGCGGATGGCCACCGTGTCGGGCCAGGCCCAGCCGAAGGGCTCGTTGCCTTCGGTGCTCCTGCGGGGCGTCGTCGGCCTGGCCGTGCTCGCCGGTCTCGCCCTGGGGGGCCGGGCCTGCCTGGCGTCCCGGGACTCCGGGCCGGCCACCTCGAAGAAGGGTCTGCCGGTGGTCATCCGCAACGCCCCGCCGCCGCTCGAGGATGACGACGGCAACCCCACCGGCTTCGAGGAGGCTCCACCGGTCACTCCCGTCTCGGTCCCCGAGGCCACGCCCAGCATCCCGGTAGAGACCACCGTCGCCCTCCCGCCCGGGGTGGGCCCCGGTGTGCCCCTCCGCCGCCTGTTCGACCCCGCCCTCTCCGACTACGTCTACACCGTGGATGCGAAAGAGGCCGCCAAGCTGGTCAAGTCGGGGCTGGTCGAGCAGGGGACGGTCGGCAGGGTCCTGCCGGCCAAGGTGGCGGGCACCGTGCCCCTCTACCGGTTGAAGAAGCGTGACGGTCGGCACGTGTTCACCGTCGACGAGGCCGAGCGGCGCACCCTGACCCGCGCCGGGGCGGTCGCCGAGCGCACGGTCGGCTACCTGCTCGCCTCCCCGGCCGGCGGCACCACGGCCTTGTACCGGCTGACCAAAGACGGCGCCCCCTACCTGACCATCGACAGCGCGGAGGTGCAGTCCCGTCAGGCCGACGGCTGGACCAACGAGGGCATCAAGGGCTACGTCCTGGTGTAGCCGGGCCGCTGTTGGTGGTGGCCGGCGCGTGTAACATGTGTGTATGGCTCGGCGAAACATCAGCCTGCCCGACGATCTCGATGAGCAGGCTCGGTCAGCGGGGGTCAACGTCTCGGCGCTCACCCAACAGGCGCTGGTGGTCGAGCTGGAGCGGCGGAGTCGCATGGCCCGGCTCGACGACTGGCTCGACGAGTTCGACGCCACCCATGGGGAACCCTCGCCTGGTGCCCTTGCCGAAGCTGAGGCGTGGATGCGGTCGGCGCGGCCGGCAGCTAGCCGTGCCCATCCGGGCCGCGCCACCGGATGATCGCCGTTCTCGATGGTGGTGCGGTGTCTGCCCTCGCCCCCGTCGACGAACGGGCGCGGGCCCGTCTGAGGGCGCTGCGGAGCGAGGCCGTGGACCTCGTCGTCCCGGCAGGAGTGCTCGCCGAGGGCCTCTTGGCAGGTCGTCCTCACCGCGACTTCCACGTCCGGCGACTCCTGGAGATCACCAGGATCGCCGATATCGACGCCGGGCTGGGCTACGCCGCCGGCCGGCTCCGCACCGCGGTCGTGACCGTGACTCCCGCTCGGCCCCCTTCTGGGGCCGATGCCCTCGTCGCCGCCGTCGCCGTGGACCAGGCCTCCGCCGACGATGTCGTCCTCGTCACGAGCGACGTCGAAGACCTGGCTCGCCTGTTGTCTGGGGCCGAGGCGCCACGTGTCACCATCCAGCGCGTCTGAGCCCGACGCTTCGCTGGCCGTCAGGCTGAACGAGTCTGGCCACCGTCCAGGTCCAGCTGAGTATGCCGACGACGGTGAGCACGGCCCAGACGTTCCGGCCCCACGAGGGTTCGAGCGTCTTCCAGGTCCGGGTGCGGTGGTGGCCGAGGCGCCAGGCGAAGGCGAACTGGACGAACAGGCCGAGCACCGGGACGGCCACCAGGAAGGCGGCCCGGCGGTCGAAGCCGAAGCGGGGGCCGAACCGCCATAGCAGGGCGGGCTCGGCGACGAGGAACACCACGCTGACCAGGAGCCGCAGCGGGTAGGGGCCGGCGGCGGCGATCCCGGCGCCGAGGAGGGACGGCAGGACGAGCAGGAGGATGCCGACGGCGTGGCCCTCCCGCTCCTGGCGCCGCCACTCGGGGGAGGCCAGGCGACGACGGGTCTGGGCGATCGTCTCCTTGGTAGCGGTCACCGCGGCAGTCGACCACACGCCCCCGGAGCACCGGCTACAAGGCCTGCAAGGCCACCAGGGCACCGAGGCCGACGGCGAGGGTGAGGCCGACGTTGCGGGTGCGCCAGGCCACCAGGGCGGCGAGGAGGCCGGCGGCCAGGCGGGGCTGGAAGAGGCCGAAGTCGCCGCCGGGGCGGAGCAGGGCCGGGGCCACGATGGAGGCGAGGGCGGCGGGCGGGATCTGGCGCAGCAGCCGCTGGGCGAAGGGGGGCACCACGGCCAGGCGGGAAGCGGCGGCCAGGAACGACGCCCGCATGGCGAAGGTGCCGGCGCCGGCCAGGAGGATGGCCACCCAGACCGGGCTCAAGGTGCCTCCCGCCGCTGCATCGTCGCTCGCTTCGCTGCCCTCACAGCGCCGGCCCGGTCGGGTCGGGCCTTCGCCCTTCGGCGACGGCTTCGGTCGTGGCGCCGGCGATGACCCCGGCGACGGCGCCGACCATCACCGACAGCGGGCCGGCGCCAGTCGCGGCCGCGGCCACCGCTGCTGCCCCGCCGGCCAGGGCGGCCGCCGCCGCGGGCCGGGAGGTGATGGCCGGCACCAGCAGCACCAGGAAGACGAGGGGAACAGCGAAGTCGAGCGGTAGGTCGTCGGGGACGGCCGAGCCGATCAGGGCGCCGACCACGGTGCTGGCCTGCCACACCGCCCACAGCAGGAGCCCGCCGCTGACGTAGAAGGGGATCCGCCCCTCGGGGCGGTCGCCCTCGGTGGTCCAGCGGGTGATCGACACGGCGTAGGCCTGGTCGGTGAGCAGGTAGGCGGCACCGAGGCGGCGGCGCAGCGGCTCGCCGGCCAGCAGCGGGGCCAGCGACGCCGAGTACAGGAGCATCCGCAGGTTGATGGTGCAGGCGGCCAGGGCCGCCACCACCCCTGACCCGCCGTTGGCCAGGATGTCGACGGTGGCCAGCTGGGAGGCACCGGCGAAGACGATGCTGGAGAGGCCGACGGCGGCCCACACGCCGAACCCGTTGGCTGCCGGAGTGGCCCCAGCAACCAGGCCGAAGGGGACGACCCCCACCAGCATCGGGGCGATGGAGGCGGCTCCGGCCCGGACCTCGTCAAAGCGCATCGGCGCATCATGCCGTCACCGCCACCGCTCCACGACCGGATTCCCCAGCCGGGCAACCTCGGTCGCCCGGCCTAACCTCAGCCGCCATGTCCGAGCGCCTGTCGCCCGAGGTCGTGGCCCACGTGGCCCAGCTGGCCCGCCTCGACCTCACCGACGACGAGCTGGCGCTGTACACCGGCCAGCTGGCTGCGGTCCTCGAGCACGCCGCCGACGTCGAGGCCCTCGACCTGAGTGACGTGCCCCCGACCGCCCACCCGCTGTCGCTCGTGAACGTCCTGCGGGCCGATGAGCCCCGCCCCTGCCTCGACCGCGACGAGGTGCTGGCCATGGCCCCCTCGGTCGAGGACCATCGCTTCCGGGTGCCCCGCATCATGTCTGAGGACGCGTGATGGCCGCCGCCACGGCCGTCGAGCTGGCCGCGTCCGTCCGCTCCGGGACCGCCACGGCCCGCCAGGTGCTCGAGGAGCACCTGAGTCGGATAGCGGTGCGCGACGGCGAGCTGCACGCCTTCAACGAGGTGACGGGCGATTCCGCCCGGGTGGCGGCCGACGCCGTCGACGCCGTTGCCGGCCGGGGCGAGGACCCGGGCCCGCTGGCCGGCGTACCGGTGGCGCTGAAGGACAACCTGTGCACCCGGGGCGTCCCCACCACCTGCTCGTCGAAGATCCTCGCCGGGTGGAAGCCGCCGTACGACGCCACCGTGGTCCAGCGCCTGGCCGCCGCCGGAGCGGTCGTCATCGGCAAGACCAACCTGGACGAGTTCGCCCTGGGGAGCAGCACCGAGAACTCGGCGTTCGGCCCCACCCGCAACCCCCACGACCCCTCCCGGGTGCCGGGCGGCTCCAGCGGGGGCAGTGCGGCGGCCGTCGCCGCCGGGTTCGCACCCCTCGCCCTCGGCTCCGACACCGGCGGCTCGATCCGCCAGCCTGCGGCGCTGTGCGGGGTGGTGGGGGTGAAGCCCACCTACGGCCTGGTGTCGCGCTACGGGCTGATCGCCTTCGCCTCCAGCCTCGACCAG
>JBBPYZ010000062.1:0-4020 GCA_038199465.1 Acidimicrobiales bacterium
CTGGCCGTCGTCCAGGCCGAACCGCAGCCGCACCACGGCCTGCTCGCGCTCGTTGAGCTCGGACAGGGCCTGGCTGACCGCCTCGTTCAGCAGCGTCCGCGTGGCGGCTTCAGCCGGCATCTCGGCCGAGTCGTCCTCGATCGTGTCGCCCAGGGAGAAGTCGCTCTCCTCGCCCATGGGGGTCTCGAGGCTGACCGTGTCCTGGTTCAGCTTCAGGATCTCCCGCACCTTGGCCTCGGACAGGTCGACGGCCCGGGAAAGCTCCAGGGTGGTGGGCTCGTGACCGGTCTCCTGGTGCATCTGGCGCTGCACCCGCACCACCTTGTTGATCGTCTCGACCATGTGGACCGGGATGCGGATGGTGCGGGCCTGGTCAGCGATGGCCCGGGTGATGGCCTGGCGGATCCACCAGGTGGCGTAGGTCGAGAACTTGAAGCCCCGGGTGTAGTCGAACTTGTCGACGGCCCGGATGAGGCCGAGGTTGCCCTCCTGGACCAGGTCGAGGATCGACAGGCTGCGGCTGCTGTAGCGCTTGGCGATCGACACCACCAGCCGCAGGTTGGCCCGGATGAGGTGCTCCTTGGCCTTGAGCCCGTCGACCACGGCCCGCTCTTCGATGCGGCGCAGCGGGAACGGCACCTCCTCCTCGCCGTGCAGCAGCTCCAGCTCGGCCAGCCGGCCGGCGGCCTGGGTGCCCTTCTCGATCCGTTGGGCCAGCTCCACCTCCTCTCCTGAGCTCAGCAGCGGCACCTTGCCGATCTCGCCCAGGTACATGCGCACCAGATCGGCCTGCGGGCCGTCCTGGTCGTCGCGTTCGGGGCCTCGGCGGGGCCGGCGGGCCCGGGAGGTCCTCGGCTCGACGAGGGGCGACTCGTCGATGTGGGCCACCGCCGGCCTCACCGGCGCCGCCACCGCCTCCTCCTCGGCGACCGCGGCGGCCACCGCCTCGATCAGCTCGGCCACGTCGACGACGTGGTCGTGCTCCTCGACCCAGCGGATCCCCTCGGCCTGCACGCTGGCCCGCAGGGCGTCGATGTAGTCGACGGTCAGGTCGGCTTCGCGGATGAGTTCGTCGAGGTCGTCCTGGGACAGCCAGCCCTTGGCCCGGCCCCGCTCGAGCACCCGACCCAGGCCATCACCGGGGCCCAGGGTGCCGGTCGGCTCCGCTGGTTCGGGCGCCCCGACGCTCACGTGACCTCTACTCCCGCTGGTGCGTGACCAGCCACGGTACCAACTTGTCCAGCGCCGCGGCCCGCCGATGCCGGTCGGACAGCAACGGGAGGTTGGCCTGCAGGAAGGTGATGGCCACGGTGTGGGCGGCGCCCTCGGCGGCGGAGAGCTCGGGCCGCTGCCCCAGCAGGCGGGCGGCGGCGAAGACCTCGGTGGCCCGGGCCCGCGCCAGCTCGGCGATCACGTCGAGGGCCCGCTCGCTGACCGCGGCGGCGGTGCCCTCGTCGTCCGGTGCCATCGGGTTGCCGAGCTCGTCGAAGGCACGGCCCAGGCTGGCGGCCCGCGACCGTCCGGTGTCGGGCTCGTTGGCCAGGCTGGCCAGCAGGGTGGCGACGTCTTCGTCGGCGCCATCGTGGGCCTCGGCGAAGGTCGCGCTCGAGGTCAGGGCCCTGTAGGCGCCGATGGCCACGTCGTGGGAGAACAGCTCCTCCTCGAGATGAGCGGTGACGGCCTCGGGGTGGTTCACCGCGAACCACAGCGCAGCCCGCTCGGCCCGGGGCAGCTCGACCGTGCGGCGCCGGACGGTGCCCTGCTGCGGGGCCCCCGAGCCCCGTTCGGGCCGGCCCTCCCGGCTGAGCTCGCGCAGGCGGGCCGGGTCGAGGCGGGTGCGGGCCGCCACCTCCATCAGGTAGGGGTCGCGCACGAGCGGGTTGGGGTGCTGGTCGATCATGGCCACGGCCAGCCGGGCAGCCCGGGCCCGGCCTTCGTTGGTGCCCAGGTCAGCGCCGGCCCAGACCCGTTGCAGGCGGAACGACAAGAAGGGCACCGCCTCCTCGACGGCCCGCACCAGGGCGGCGGGATCCCGGCGGCCTACGTCGGCCGGGTCAGCCCCAGGCGGCAGGGCCACCACCCGGATGTCGAGGTCGTGGGAGCGCTCCCAGGCGTGGAAGCGCTCGGCCGCCCCCTGCCCCGCGACGTCGGCGTCGTAGCCGAGGACCAGCCGGGTGGCTCCGAAGGCCTTGAGTCGGCGCACGTGGTCCTCGGTGGCCGCGGTGCCGCAGGTGGCGACGGCCGAGGCCAACCCGGCCTGGTGGAAGGCGATGACGTCGGTGTAGCCCTCACACAGCACGGCGGTGGCCTGGCGCATCACGTGCTCCTTGGCCCAGCTGAGGCCGTAGAGGACCTCCTTCTTGCGGTAGAGCGGGGTCTCGGGGCTGTTCTTGTACTTCGGGTCGCGGCCTCCGGGCAGCTGGCGGCCGCCGATGCCGATGGCGGCGCCCTGGTGGTCGAGAATCGGGAACAGCACCCGCTCGCGGAACACATCGCTGCGTCGGCGCTTGTCATCGACGTAGCCGAGCCCCGCTCCCTGTAGGACATCATCCGGGACGCGCAGCGCCTTGCACAGCTCGTCCCAGCCGGCGGGGGCCCAGCCCAGCCGGTAGCGGCGGACGACCTCCCCGTCGTAGCCCCGGCTGCGCAGGTAGGACCGGGCCGTGCTGGCGTCTGGAGCGGTGAGGAGGCGGTCGTGGTACCAGGCCACCGCCCGCTCCATGGCCTCGAGGAGGGCGGCACGGCGCTGGCGGGCCTTGGCCTGCTCGGGATCCTCGGCCGAAAGCTCGACGCCAGCCCGGGGAGCGAGCCGCTCGACCGCCTCGACGAAGGTGAGCCCCTGGGTCTCGCGCAGGAACGAGATGGCGTCGCCGCTGGCCCCGCAGCCGAAGCAGTGGTACACCCCGAGCGCCGGGTTCACCGAGAACGAGGGGGTCTTCTCGGCGTGGAACGGGCACAGGCCGATCCACCGCGACGACGACCGCTTGAGGCCGACCTTCTCGTTGATGACGGCCACGATGTCGGTGGCCTCCTTGACCCGGCGGAGGTCCTCCTCGGCGATCATCATGGAATGGGCAAGGCTACCGACCTCCCGGCGGCGGTTATCGCCGATGAACAGGGCTAAGTTCGGGGTGCGTGGAGCTCCAGGCGGCCGCCGACCGCCTCGGCGTCCACTACCAGACGGCCTACCGCTGGGTCCGGAACGGGACGCTGCCGGCCGTGAAGGTCGGGGCGTCCTACGCCATCACCGAGGTTGAGCTGGCCCGCTTCATGGCGGAACGGGCCCGACCGGCCCCACCCCCCCGCACCACCGCCGTGCGCAGCTGGCCCGCCCAGCGGGAACGGCTGCACGCCCTGCTGGTGCAGGGCGACGAGCTTGCAGTGCGCCTGCTGGTGGATCGGCTGCACGAGGGCGGGGTCGAGCCGCTGGTGCTCTGCGAGGAGCTGTTCGCCCCGGTGCTGGCCCAGGTGGGCGATGAGTGGGCCGAGGGCCGCATCAGCGTCGCCGTCGAGCACCGCCTGTCGGCCATCTGCGAACGGGCCCTGGCCCGGATCGCCGTCCACCCGCGGGGCCGGCCCCGGGGCGTGGCCGTGGTATGCACCCCGCCGGGCGAGGAGCACTCGCTTCCCGCGGCCATGGCGGTGGTCTGCCTGCGCAGCGACCGCTGGCAGGTGCACCACCTGGGCACCCAGGTCCCGGCGGCCGACGTCGCCACCCTCCTTCGGGCCGTGAAGGCCGACCTGCTCGTGCTCTCGCTGTCTGGGGACGTGGGCGCCGTCGATGCCTCCGTCGGGGAGGCGGAGGCGTCCGGCGTGCGGGTGCTCGTCGGCGGACCGGGCCAGACGCTGCGCCAGCTCCTCCAACGAGCGAGAGCCTCCTAGGGTCGGCGGGGTGCCTGATGATCCCCGGACCATCGTTCTGACCGGGGCCAGCGCCGGCATCGGGGCGGCGTCCGCCGTGGAGCTGACCCGCCAGGGCCACTCGGTCACAGCCGTCGGCCGCTCGGCCACCAAGCTGGC
>JBBPYZ010000063.1:0-8960 GCA_038199465.1 Acidimicrobiales bacterium
CCCGACCCCGCGTGCCCGTCACCGTCCTCACCGGCTTCCTGGGGGCGGGCAAGACGACGCTGCTCAACCACATCCTCAGCGAGAACCACGGCCGGAAGATCGCCGTCATCGAGAACGAGTTCGGCGAGGTGGGCATCGACGAGGCGCTGGTGCTGCAGGCCGACGAAGAGATCTTCGAGATGAACAACGGCTGCGTGTGCTGCACGGTGCGGGGCGACCTGATCCGCATCCTGGGCCGGCTCCTGCGCCGCGACGAGCCGCTCGACCACATCGTCGTCGAGACGACCGGGCTGGCCGACCCCTCGCCCGTGGCCCAGACCTTCTTCTTCGACGACGAGCTGCGCGACCAGCTGGAGCTGGACGCCATCGTCACCCTGGTCGACGCCAAGCACCTGCTCCTCCACCTCGACGGCCCGGCCGGCGCCGACGCCCAGGTGGTCGAGCAGATCGCCTTTGCCGACCGCCTGGTGGTCACCAAGGCCGACCTGGTCGACCAGGCCGCCCTCGACGGGGTGGTCGAGCGGGTGCGGGCCATCAACGGACAGGCCGAGCTGGTCTACGCCGATCACGGCAAGGTCGACCTCGACCGCATCTTCGGTGTGCACGCCTTTGACCTCGACCGGATCGTCGAGATGGACCCGGCGTTCCTCGGCGACTCCGGAGGCTTCGGAGGCGCGGCGAGACGCGACGACCACCAGCACGACTCGGGCGTCACCTCGGTCTCCTTCGACGTGGTGGGCGAGCTCGACCCCGACCGGCTGGGGGCCTGGATGGACCAGCTGGTGGCCGAGTGGGCGGTCGACATCTTCCGGATGAAGGGCATCCTGGCCATCGCCGGCGAGCACCAGCGCCACGTGTTCCAGGGCGTCCACATGCTGGTCGACGTGCAGCCCGCCCGGAGGTGGGCGCCCGGCGAGGAGCGGCGCAGCCGCCTGGTCTTCATCGGCCGCAACCTCGACCGCGAGCGGCTCGAGTCGTCGTTCACCGGCTGCCTCGTCGGCTCGGGAGGCGGTTGAGATGTGGAAGGCCAGAGGGGAGCGGACGGACACCACGGCACTGCGCCGCCTCGTGCGGGACGAGCTGGAGCTGGGTGAGGACGACACCCTGACCATCAGCGAGATGGCCTGCCCCAAGCAGGGCTGCCCGCCGGTGGAGACGGTCATCTCGATCTTCCCCGCCGACGGCGAGGCCTACCTGGTGCGGGTGTGCAAGGCCACGGCGGATGTCGACGCCATGGACGTGATCGCCGCCCTGGCCTGGGGCGACCACCCCGACCAGTTCAACCCGGCCTCGCTGTTCACCGACGACGACTCTTGAGGAGCCGGAGCGACCAGAAGGTGGTGAGCGCCGGGGCGGATCCGCACTTCCCCGAACGGATCCGCCCCGACCCGAGGAAGACTAGCCGCCGGTCCAGACGGCGTCAACTGGATGACTTCCATCACCTTTCCATATCTTTGCATGTATGCCTCAAGGGCTGTCGAGGTGGGCCGACACGACCCGGGAACCAGCGGGGCGGGCGCCACCGTCGGAGCATGGTGAGGCGGGACCGCCTCGAGGAGGCGACGAGCCATGACGACGATCCGGAGCGGGCGAAGGCGGACGAGCGGGTTGGTGGCGATGGCGGCGGTACTCGCCACCGCGTTGGCCGCCGGGTGCTCGGGCGGCCAGGTAGGCGGGACCACGACCATCCCACCCGGCGGGCTGCTCCCCCTCGATGCCACCCCGGCGCCCGGGCCCCTCGCCGCCGGCGAGCGCCGCCCCGACCAGGCGTCGGCCCTGGTGCGCGCCGTCACCTGTGAGCGCTTCGCCGCGGCCGTCGGACCGCGGGCGCTCGAGTCCTTCAGCAGCTCCCGGTTCGGCACGGGCGTGGCCGGCGACACCGGGGCCAGGACGCTCGACGCGCCCACGGCGGCGGCGGCGCCCGAGGCCGGTCGTGACTTCTCGGCCACCAACGTGCAGGAGGCGGGCGTCGACGAGCCCGACCGGGTCAAGACCGACGGTCGCCGCCTGGTCACCACCGTCGACGGCCAGCTCAGGGTCCTCGACGTCACCGGGCCGCCCCGCCAGCTCGGCACCCTTGAGCTGCCCGGCGTCGGCGGCGAGCTGCTGCTCATCGGGGATCGGGTGCTGGTGCTCAACTCTGCGACGGCCTACGGGGGCTTCGGCGCCCCCGAGAGAGGTGCCCCCCGACCCCGCACCACCATCTCGGTGATCGACCTGAGGGACCCGACCCGACCGGCGCTGGCCCGCACCCACACCATCGACGGCGGCTCCCTCGACGCCCGGCTGGTGAACGGGGTGGCCCGCATCGTCACCCGGTCGCAGCCCGACCTCGCCTTTCCCCAGGTGAGGGGCCGGGTGAGCGAGGACAAGGTGACCGCCGCCAACGCCAAGGTGGTGGCCAGCGCCGCGCCGTCGGCCTTCCTGCCCCGGGGGGCGTCGTGCGCCGACGCCTACGTGCCGGTGGAGTCCTCCGGGGTCGGCACCATCGCTGTCCAGAGCCTCGACCCCGCAGCCGACGCACCCGGCCCGGCGGTGACCGTGGTGACCGACGCCTCCACGGTGTACGCCAGCGCCGACCGGCTGTTCGTGGCCACCACCCGCTACGGCGGGCGGCTCCTCCCGGCCGGCCGTCCGGCCGCGGGGCGGAGCGCCCCCGTGCCGGGGGCGGTCAGCCGCACGGCGATCCACGCCTTTGACATCACCGACCCGGCCAAGGCCCGCTACGCCGGCTCAGGCGACGTGCCGGGCCAGCTGCTCAACCAGTTCTCGATGTCCGAGCACCAGGGCGTCCTGCGGGTGGCCACCACCCTCGACGGCCGGGGCCAGGGCCAGGACGGGATCGCCAACGACCGCCAGAGCCAGAGCCGGGTGACCGTCCTGCGGCCGGCGGGCCAGGAGTGGGTGGAGACCGGGGCGGTCGACGGCCTGGGTCGGGGCGAGCGCATCTACGCCGTCCGATTCCTGGGCGCCACCGGCTACGTCGTCACCTTCCGCCAGGTCGACCCCCTCTACGTCCTCGACCTGGCTGACCCCCGTGCCCCCCGGCTGACCGGCGAGCTGAAGATCACCGGCTACTCGGCCTACCTGCATCCGGCGGGCGACCGCCGCCTCCTCGGCATCGGCCAGGAGGCCAGCGACCAGGGCCGGCGCCTCGGCACCCAGCTTTCGCTGTTCGACGTGGGAGACCCGGCGGCGCCCGCCAAGCTGGCCGGGGCCGTGCTGCCCCAGGCCAGCTCCACCGCCGAGGACGACCACCACGCCTTCCTCTTCTGGCCCGCCACCGGCCTGGTGGTGGCGCCGGTGGCGACCAACGGCGCTGGTGGGATCCTCCCGCTCGGCAAGCCAGGAGCCTCCGGCACGGGGTTCGTCGGCGCCGTCGTCTTCAAGGTCGGTGACAGGACCGTGACCGAGCAGGCCCGCATCACCCACCCCGGCTCCACCCCGATCGACCGCAGCCTGGTCGTCGGCCCCCGCCTCCTCACCGTCTCCCGGGTCGGCATCGCCACCAACGATCTGACCACGCTGGCCGACGCCGGCTTCCTCCCCTTCCGCTGACCCTCCCGCAACTGCCGGGAGTTTGTGTCGCTGGCGACACACCTACTCCCGGCGGAACCGGGAGGTATGGCGCCGCGCGTCGCCTCAGCCGCAGTCGACCAGCTCTCGGCTGGTGAGGTCGGCCACCAGACGGCGGAGGCGGCCGGCGGTGGCGGGCCAGGTGTAGCGGGCGGCGCGGCGGGCGGCGGCGTCGCCCATGGCCGCGGCCCGGACCGGGTCGCCCAGGATGGTGGCGGCGGCGTCGGCGAAGGCGGCGGCGTCGCGGCTCTCCACCAGGAACCCGGTGACCCCGTCGTCCACCAGCGTGGTGAGCCCGCCCACGGCCGAGGCCACGACCGGGGTGCCGCAGGCGCCGGCCTCCAGGGCCACCAGGCCGAAGGACTCGCTGCGGCTCGGGACCAGCACCACGTCGGCGGCCCGGTAGAAGGTGGACAGCAGCTCGTGCGGCTGGGGGGCCAGCAGGTGCACCCGGCCCTTCAGGCCGAAGGCCTGGACCAGGGTGCGCAGGCGGTCCTCCTCGGCCTCGCCCTCCGGGCCGCTCGGACCGCCGATGATGACGAGGTGGGCGTTCGGCACCCGCTCGTCGAGCAGGCCCAGCGCCCGCACGGCCACGTCAAAGCCCTTGAGAGGCTGGATGCGGCCGATGCAGGCCAGCAGCGGCACGTCCCTCGGCAAACCGGCGGCCCGGCGGGCCTGAGGCCGGTCGCCGGGGCTGAAGAAGGCGGTCTCGACGCCGAGCGGCACGATCTCGAGGCGGTCAGGGTCGGCCCCGTACAGCGCCTCGAGCTGCAGGGCCTCGACCGCGCACGAGGCCAGGACGGCGTCGCTGCAGCCGATGACCGCCGCCTCGGCCTCGGCCCGCGCCGCCGCCTCGCCCTCCCACAGGCCGGCGTCGGCCTTGACCCTGGCCAGGGTGTGGAAGGTGCTGAGCAGGGGCAGGCCCAGCTCGTGCTTGATGGCGTGGCCGGCCATCCCCGACAGCCAGTAGTTGGCGTGCACGGCGTCGGCGGGCACGTCGGCGATCCGCTGCTGGGCCAGCACCCCCTCGGTGAAGGCGGGGATGAGCGACGGGAGGTCGTGCTTGGGCACCGCCTCGAGCGGGCCGGCCACCACGTGGTGGACCCGCAGCCCGGGCTCGACCAGCACCACTGGCGCCAGCCCGGGCCGGTCAGCCCGGGTGTAGACGTCGCAGGCCACCCCGGCCCGGGCCAGGGCGCTGGAGAGCGCCCGCACGTAGACATTCATGCCGCCGCCATCGCCCACGCCGGGCTGGGCCAGCGGCGAGGTGTGCAGCGACAGGACGGCGAGGGAGCGCATCGGCGTGGAGCAACTTACCCAGAACGCCCGGGCTAACCGGGCCCTGCCACGGTGCGGTCAGCGCCGAGGTCGCCCTCGTCGAGCACGGGGGCGACCACGCGGTCCCCGTTCTCGTGGCGGAAGGACTCGTAGATCCTGATGAGGGCCTGCTTCTGCCCCTCGGTGAGGTAGGGCTGGCGCAGGATGGCCCCGACCAGGTCGTCGGGCTCCCGCTCCTCCAGGATCCCGGCCCGGATGTAGAGCGTCTCGGCCTGGATGCGCAGCGCCTTGGCGATGTGCTGGAGGATCTCCGCCGACGGTTTACGCAGCCCCCGCTCGATCTGGCTGAGGTAGGGGTTGGAGATGCCCGCCAGGTCCGAGAGGCGGCGGAGGCTGAGCCGGGAGGAGAGGCGCTGGTCACGGATGAACTCGCCCAGGTCGCGCCAGCGATCTTCGAGGTCGGCCATCGCCCACCGAGGCTAGCGGCGCGCTCGCGCCGGGAAGCAGGCCTGGCGACCGGGGGTCGGCTCGGGTCGCGTCGGGTACGCTGCGAGCCTCCCGGGGAGCGTCGGCACCCGAAGCGGCACCGGTGAGCTGCAGCGAGGCCCCGAGGGCCGTGGTGGAGGTCTCGACGACGCCGATGTCGGAGGTGGTCAGCCCGTCCGCCGGACCGCCGACGGCGGTGAAAATTCCCTCATAGGAGAGGACCTGGACGACCTGACCGGCGCCGTCCACCAGGGCGATGCCGTCGGGTGAGCCGTTCTGGATGCCGTTGCTCGGGTAGGCGACCGCCACGGTCCCGAAGGCGCCCTGCTGGTCAGGGATCGTGCCGGACAGGGCACTGGTGCCGTAGGCAGCGCCGCCGCTGCCGTTGTAGAGCACGATGCTCCACCCGCTGAGGTCGGGGCCGGCCGGTCCGGCGATCTCGATGGCCTCACCGGCGTCGGTGCCCACGTTGTCGTAGTGGATTTCGTTGACGAACACCGTGCCGCCGGCGGGGGCGAGCGCCCCGGCGGGCTGGCTGAGGAGCGGGACCACCCCCGGTCCGAGGCTGGTGAGCAGGGCCGCGACCAACGGTCGGCGGCGGACATCACGTCTGTGCTGCATGGGCGCCGAACCTAGGGAGCCCAGGTGAACGCCCGGTGGCCTCCGGGCGACCGGGCGACAGCACTGTGCTGGCCATCTGGTGACCTCCCGTCGGGGCCAGGCGGCGATGGGTCAGCGCATCGGGGCTCAGCGCTGGTGCGTCTTCTCGTGCGGAACGACGACGTCCTCGGCCACGGCGCTGAGGCTGCAGGCGCCCACGGCGAAGGGGCGGCGCTGGCCCGCAGCCAGCTCACCGTCAGCCACCACACCTCGGTCCTGGTCGAGGCCGGCCTGCTTCGGGGTCGCAAGGACGGCCGCTGGACCTGGTGGTCGCTGGTGCCCGGACGCCTGGCCCAGGTGCGCGCCGCGCTGGGCGACTGACCATCCGCCGCCGGCGTCGAGCCGCCCGCCTCAGCGGGCCGGGGCCAGGAGGCGCTCGACCAGGTCGAGCAGCTCGACCGCGCTGAAGGGCTTGGTGAGGAAAGCGTCGGCTCCGGCCTTGGTGGCCGCCACCTCCAGGTCGGGGTCGTCGCGGGCGGTGAGCATCACCACCTTCGCCGAGCGATGGTCGATGCGGCGGCACACCTCGACCCCGTCGAGGCCCGGCATCATCACGTCGAGCACGATCACGGTCGGCTTCAGGTCCTCGAGCACGGCCAGGGCGGCATCGCCGTCGGCGGCTTCAACGACCTCGATCTCGTCGGCCTCGAGCACGATCCGCAGCAGTCGTCGGATCATCTCGTCATCATCGACGACGAGCACCAGCCGCGGCGGTGGGCCCTGCGCCCCCCGCTCTGCCGGGCCGCTCAGGCCCTTGCTCTTCACCGGTTCAGGAGGCTGTCCACGTCGGCCTCACCGGAGCGGTAGCGGCGGACGATCTCCTCCTGCAGGGCGTCGATGCGCTCGAACATGGCGCGGCGCCGCCCCGACACGTCGCGCTCCAACTCGGCCAGGGCCTCGGTCACCTCGTGCAGCTCGGCGTCGCTCATCGACGCGGGGTCGGACACCTGGGCCGGGGGGCCGGCCCGGTCGAGGCTGGCCATCAGGTCGGCGTCGAGGTCACCGGGCTCAAGGCCCGTCGGGAGGCGGCCGGGACCCGGGCCGGTGATCCGGTCAGACAGGGCTTCGGTGAGCTGCTCGACCAGGGTCTGGTCGTCCCGGGCGCCGTCGCGCCGGGCGCCGTCTATCCGGGCGGTGACCTCGGAGGCGACGATGTCGAGGCGGCCCTGGGCCAGGCGCCGGACGTAGGACAGCTGGGTCTCCAGCCGCTGGCACGCCGCCCGGCGGGCGCGCACGTCCTCGATGGCGAGGTCGACCAGGCCGTCGAGCAGGTCGTCGGCCAGGGCGTCGGGCTCAGCCATGGGCCAAGGCTAGTTCCACGGTCTTCGGCGCCACCGGGACTACGCCAATGGGGCAAAACCCCCGGAAACCGGGGGAAGGACAGCCACCTCGGCGTCATCCGGCGCCGGGTCGCCGGGCTCGGCGGGCTCGCCGTCCAGCCACACCGCGGCGGTGGCCAGCACAGCCGCCAGAGGTTCACCGTGCCGGCGCACCGCAGCGTCCAGCACCTCGCCCACGGTGGCGCCGGCCAGCACCTCGTGACCGGTGCCGGCCGCCTCCCGGGCCTGGGCGAAGTAGCGGACCCTCGGCATCCCTACCTCGCCTCCCCCACCCCGGCGAACCTAACCGGCGGCGCCGGCCGGGGGTGTCACACCCGCCCGTAGCCTCGGCTCCCGTGGCTCCGCCGACGATCGACCCAGACGCGCTGCTGTGCCAGCTGGCCGGCAACGCCGAGGCTCGGCTCCGGCCCGGGCAGCGCGAGGCGGTCGACGCCCTGGTCGAGGGTCGGCGGGTCCTGCTCGTCCAGCGCACCGGCTGGGGCAAGACGGCGGTGTACTTCCTGGCCACCGCCCTGCTGCGGGCCCAGGGCCGCGGGCCCACCCTGCTGGTGTCGCCCCTGCTCGCCCTCATGCGCAACCAGGTCGAGGCGGCGGCCCGGATGGGCCTGTCGGTCGAGTCGCTCACCAGTGAGAACAGCGGCGAGTGGGACCGGATCGAGGCGGCGTTGGCCGCGGACGAAGTCGATCTGCTGCTCGTCTCCCCCGAGCGGCTGGCCAACCGCCGCTTCCGGCGCACCGTGCTGCCCGTGCTGGCCGGCAGCGGCCTGCTGGTGGTCGACGAGGCCCACTGCATCAGCGACTGGGGCCACGACTTCCGGCCCGACTACCGGCGGGTGGCGGCCATCCTCGACGACCTCCGTCCCGGCAGTCCCGTGCTGGCCTGCACGGCCACGGCCAACGACCGGGTGGTGGCCGACGTGTCGGACCAGCTCGGTCAGGACCTGCTGCTGGTGCGGGGCCCGCTGCGGCGCGACGGGCTGTCGCTGGCCGTGCTCGACCTCCCTGACCAGGCCGACCGCCTGGCCTGGCTGGCCACCGTGGTGCCGACCCTGCCCGGCACCGGCATCGTGTACTGCCTGACCGTGCGCGACACCGAGGTGGTGGCGTCGTGGCTCCAGGCCAACGATGTGGCCGCCCTGGCCTACAGCGGTGAGGCGTCCTCCGGGGTTCGGATGGCGGTCGAGGCCGCGCTCCTCGGCAACCAGGTGAAGGCGGTGGTGGCCACCTCGGCCCTGGGCATGGGCTACGACAAGCCCGACGTCGGCTTCGTCGTCCACTTCCAGTCACCGGGGTCGCCCATCACCTACTACCAGCAGGTGGGCCGGGCGGGGCGCCAGCTCGACGCTTCGATCGGCGTGCTGCTGCGGGGCGGCGAGGACGCCCGGATCCAGGACTGGTTCATCGCCAACGCGTTCCCCGAGCGGGAGGGGGCCGAGGCCGTGGTGGCCCACCTGCGCGACCAGGGCCCCTCGACGCTGGACCAGCTGCTGGCCGCCGTCAACATCCGCCGCACCCGGCTGGACGCCATGCTGAAGGTGCTGGAGGTGGAGGGGGCGGTCGAGCGGGTCGACCGGGCGTGGGCCCGCACCGACCAGGCATGGTCCTACGACGACGCCCGGG
>JBBPYZ010000064.1:0-3789 GCA_038199465.1 Acidimicrobiales bacterium
CTGCTGCCCACCATCGAGGCGGCGCTGCGCACCTTCGACCACTACGGCAACCGCGACAACAAGCTGCGGGCCCGGATGAAGTGGCTGGTGCAGACCATGGGCGCCGACCAGCTGCGCGAGCGCATCCTGAAGGAGCGCCGGTTCCTGCGGGCCTCGGCCAGCGGGCCCGGTCCCGGGCTGCCGCCGGTGGTGGCCGAGCGAGGCGACGCCCCGGCCGGGGTGGGGACGGGCCCGGTCACCCGGCTTGACGCCCCGGTGGCCTTCCTGGGCAAGGGCGGCCAGCGCGAGCGGTGGGACGAGGCCAACGTGGTGCGGGGCCGGGCCAACGGCACCGTGTCGGCCTACGCCTGGTGCCGCCTGGGCGACATCACCTCGGCCCAGTTCCGCGGCGTGGCCGCCCTGATCCGTGAGACCGGCGCCGATGTGCGCATCACCAACCGCCAGAACTTCGTGCTGCGGGGCCTGGCCGAGGACCAGCTCGACCTGGTCCACCAACGGCTGGGCGCCCTCGACATGGCCGAGCCCGGGGCCGAGCTGGCCCGTGACGTGGTGGCGTGCCCGGGCGCCGACACCTGCAACATCGCCGTCACCCAGAGCCGGGGCCTGGCCGACGCCATCGGCACCGCCCTCGAGGACGCTGGCCTGGCCGAGGTGGGTGGGGTGCGCATCAACATCAGTGGCTGCACCAACTCCTGCGGCCAGCACCACGCCAGCGACATCGGCTTCTTCGGGGTCGAGCGCCGGGCCCACGGGCGGCCGGCTCCCGGCTACACGATGCTGCTGGGTGGTCACGTGGGCCAGACCCAGATCGAGTTCGGTGAGAAGGCCCTCCGCCTGCCGGCCAAGGCCGCCGCCGCCGCCGCCGTGGACGTGGTCGGCCGCTTCGCCAAGGAACGAGAGCCCGGTGAATCGTTCCAGCAGTGGCTCGGCCGCTCCGGCGGGGCCGCCGGCCTGGGGGCCGACCTGAAGGGCTACGACCAGTTCCCGACCCCGGAGGAGGCGCCCCACATGTACGTCGACTACGACGAGCAGGGCCCCTACGTGAAGGAGATCGGCGCCTCGGAGTGCGCGACGTGAGCGTGGCCGAGGTCACCGCACCTTCTCTGTCCGACGACGCACTGGCCAAGCTCAATGAGCGTTTCGAGAAGCAGTCGGCCTCGGCCATCGTGCGCTGGGCGGTCGACACCTTCCACCCCTACCTGTGCCTCAGCGCCTCGATGACCGACGCCGTCCTCATCGACATCGCCACCAGGGTCGAGCCTTCGATCGAGGTGGTGTTCATCGACACGGGCTACCACTTCGCCGAGACCCTGGAGACCGTCGAGGTGGTGCGGCGCCGCTACGGGCTGAACCTCAGGGTGATGACGGTCAAGCCTTTCGACACCCCCCTGTGGCAGCACGACCCCGAGGGGTGCTGCTCGGCGGTGAAGGTGGGCCAGCTTGACCGGGCCCTCCAGGGCAAGCAGGCGTGGATGAGCGGCCTCCGCCGCTCGGAGTCCGAGACGCGCCAAAACGCCCCGATCGTGGCCCGTGACCTGCGCGGCCTGGTGAAGGTCAACCCGATCGCCAGCTGGACCGACCTCGACGTGCAGGCCTACATCGCCGACCACGACGTACCCACCAACCCGCTGCTGGCCAAGGGCTACCCGTCGATCGGCTGCTGGCCCTGCACCAAGCCGGTGGCCGAGGGCGACGGTGCCCGCAGCGGCCGCTGGGGCGGCAACGGCAAGACCGAATGCGGCCTCCACACCTCCTGAGGGACCAGCGCCGGGGACCAGATCCCCGGCCATGATCTTCGACGCCTTCGCCCGCCGGCTGCGGGGACGGAGCACCTGGCGTCGGGAACAGGAGCACGTGGCCCAGCTGGTCGTGGAGCGCCCCCAGGACACCCTCGCCCTCGCCGCCGTGCTCGACCTCGAGTTGGAGCGGCGAGGCTTCGACGCGGCTGTGCACGGGGTCCGCAGCTCGCTGCTGGACCTGGTGTGCGCCCTCGTCCACGACGACGCCACCCACCTGGCGGCACGGCTCGCAGCCCGACCCGCAACGTCGCTCCCCGAGGGCCAGGACCCCTCGGTTCACCGCAGCCACGGGGCGATGCAGATCGCCGCCACCCGCCCGGCCGCCCAGATCTGGCAGCTCCTCACGGGGCCCGACGGCCTCCGTCACCGCGACCCCGAGCTTGCCTTGTTCCTGCTGCATGAGCTGGTCGTGAGGGGCGAGCCGATGCCGCCCTCGGCCGGGTGGTGCGAGCAGTGGGCTCGCGACAGCGGTCACACGCTGGCCTGCCTCCCGCCCGAGCTGTTGGCGATCGAGGCGGGCCTCCCGGGCTGGCTGACGCGCTACCGAGGGGCCGTCGGCGCCAGGGGGATCGACGCGCCGAGGACCGTCGTCCGAGAGCGGGTGCCGCTCGGTGACGTCGTGAACGGGCTCGGCGCCGCCGTGCCCGTCGACCGTGACCGGATCAGCGCAACCTTCGCCGAGTGGGTCTCGGATTCGAACGGGCGTCTGGACGTGCGCGGGTACGCGCCGGGCACGACCTTTCCGTACGGTCCCGCCCCCTGTCTCACCCGGGCCCTGCCGGTCTCTCGGATCACTCCGGCCGGTGTCCTCGAGGCGCTCTTCGCCACCGCCATCGCCAACGGCGCCTCCTCCACGGGGCCGGGCGGCGGTCTGGCCCGCCTCCGCTCCTGGCGGGCCGTCTCCGGCCTCGTCGGCTCCAGATGGCCCGTGCCGATCGACGAGCTCGCGGCCGCCGCCGAGCGCACCCGCTGGATCAGGGCCGCACCCGAGGATCCCTGGTTCGAGGGCGTCGGCTGGGACGTCTGGCTGATCGGGGCCACGAACGACCGCATCGTGGTGATCGCCGCCACCGACACCGACTGAGGAGCGGCCTCGGCGCGAGCGCGACGATGGTGGGGTGGCCGGGTCCCTCGACGATCCGCCCGATGCGCCCACCCCGCCCCGCATGGTCGTGCGCGGCCTTTTGGGTCGGTGCCCGCTGTGCGGGGGCGGAAGCCTGTTCGTGCGCTGGTTCACGCTGCGGGAGCGGTGCCCCACCTGCGGGCTGCGCTTCGACCGCAAGCCCGAGGAGGCCTTCTTCCTGGGCGCCTACACCCTCAACCTGGGCCTGGTGCTCAGCCTGTTGTCCGTGGACCTGTTCGTCTACGGCCTGGCCGAGGGTGGGGTGGTGCCCCTCCCCCCGTGGACCCTGGTGGTCGGTGCCGTCGTCATTGCCGTCGTCATCCCGCTGCTGGGCTACCCGGCCAGCAAGACCACCTGGTCGGCCGTCGACCTGGCCATGCACCCCCTCGACCCGGTCGAGCAGGCCGAAGCCATCGCCCACGCCGACAACCGGATCTGAGCCGCAGCCTCGCCCCTTCATGGTTCGACGCCTTCTGGGTGGGCGCCGTCGAGGTGGGCGCCGTCGAGGTGGGCGGAGTCGTTGTAGCGGTCGAGACGCCAGGGGCGGCCGTCATGCTTGGTCCAGATGGTCAGGCCGGTGTTCTCGGGCCGCAGGCGGGTGAACGGCGGCCCCTCGGCCAGCTGGCCCCACGCCGTGAACGACGCCTCGATCACCCCGCCGTGGCAGGCGACCACGACCAGCTGCCCGACGTGGGCGTCGGCCACCGCCTGCAGGCCGGCCGAGGCCCGGGCCACGAACCCCGTCCACGACTCGCTGCCGGGTGAGAGGGGGGCGGCGGGGTCGTTCTCCCAGGGAGGCTGGCCGTAGACCCGGGTGAACTCGGTCCAGGGGAGCCCGTCGCCCTCGCCCACGTGCAGCTCGCACAG
>JBBPYZ010000065.1:0-7151 GCA_038199465.1 Acidimicrobiales bacterium
ACCCGGCCGACAGCTGACCGGCCAAACCGACCAGCTCCTCCTCCACCCGCCCGATCGGAACCTCACACAACGCCACGCTCATGAACACAGGATACGAAGCGACGTGACAACCACAGAAACGTTCCCGTCGCCTCAGGCCGAGGTTCCGTCGCGACTTCGCTTCGCGGATGGAGGCACATCACGATCTCGTCCAGGCGGTGAGTAGGAACCTGGGCGCTTCCGTCGGAAGCGAGACCGAAGATCGGGGCGCACCCTGCGGGCGGCCCGAACCCCCGGGCGATGCCAGCAACGAGTCGTCATCGGTTTGAGGTGGCGTCACCGTCATGGCGTGGTCGTCGGCGGGACCAGGCGCAGCCGCACCTCGAACCCAGCCGCCGCCAGCAACCGCAGCAGCGTCGCCACCTTCGGCTGGCGCCGCCCCTGCTCGTAGGCCGAGATCGTGGGCCACGGCACCTGGGCCCGTCGAGCCAGCTCGACCTGGGTCAGGCTGGCCCGGTGTCGGGCCTCAACCAACAGCACCGCCGTGACCGACCGTGGCTGCTCGTCGAGGTCACCGCCCGGACCCTCGCCGCCGTCCAGCCCCTCGGCCCGCCTCAGATGCGGTTCTTCCTGCAGCCGATCGACGGTGCCGTCGTCGATCGCCACCTCGATCGCCAACCGCCGGCCGGCCCACCTGGCGTCGATCCGCCCCTCATCTATTGCTGCATACAGCTCTCGTACCGACATCCCGAGCCGGCGAGACGCCGGCACCGTGCTCATCCACTCTTGAGCGGCCTTCATGCGCTTTGAGCGTATCTGCGCTTCGGAGGTGATTGTACTCCGAGTCGCCCACGGTGGCCGGATCTGCGGCACGATGCCCTCGGGCACGACCAGGGCGGCGACCCTCAGGAAGCCACCCAGGCGGAGGAGAGGACCGCCTCCGTCGGAAGCGCCCGGTCAGCCAGGCGTGGTCGTCGTCGGGCGTCGTCGGCGTCGGCGTACGGCGCCTCCAATCTTGCGCCACTGCCCCCCCGACCGCCGCTACGGCCTGTGGCTACCTGGCCGTCTTCCTCTTCCTCACCGACCCGCCGACTTCGCCCGCTACGCCCAGGTGCTCCACCAGGCCACCCACCCAGGCAGCCACGTCAATCGTCGCAACCTTCGCACCCGACGGCTACCTCCGCCGCCTCACATCAGTCTGACAGACAGGGGGGACGAAGACTTGTGAGCCTCTTTGCGTCGAGTTAGGCATCGCGCCCCCATGCTGCACCCAGAAGCGACGCCAGGAAAGTCGCCATCGAAATTGACCGATGAGAAGGGATGCAACATGACCGGATGGGCCCGATGGGGGAAGCGTCGGATCTTCGAGCGCTCGAAGCCCGGCACGACAGGTTCGTTCTCCCCGGCTAGCGGCGCCGGTGCGCCGGTGGTGCAGGCGGCGGGTTGGTCGATCGCCATCGTGCTCCTCGGCGGCATCGTCGCGGTGTTCACGACCAGGGCGGTGCCGAGCGCAACCGTCTTGCATCAGGGGACCGGTGCGGTCGTGCCGGTTGCGCAGGCCGGACCGGCTACTTCGGGCGGTCCGGCCTTTCTGACCGGTGACGAGGGTATCCAGGCGCTCCCCGTCGCCCCGGCGTCGACCTCCACGTCGGCTCCTCACCCCTCTGCGACCGCGGTGGCCAAGACCAAGGGGCCTGCGCCCACCAGGCCGGCGCCGGCCACCATGGCGAAGGCCGCCCCCGCCGCGGCGGCGGCCGTGCTCCAGCCCGCGCCGGGCTCCTACGCGCTGCGCATATCCGGCACCAGCTCGGTCGGCGGGAAGGCGACGACGGTGCCCACCTCAGGCTCACTCGTCGTCGAGTCACGGGGCGGTGACCAGCAGCAGCGCACGGTCGGGGTACCCGGAGGCGTGGTGCTCGTGCAGCGGGCCAATGCCGCCGGCGCCGACCTCGTCTCGTTCAGCCTCACCGCCAGCTCGAAGACCCTATCGTTCGCGCCGCCAGCTCCGGTGGCCTTCATCCGCACCACCTTCGGCTCGTGGACCTGGTCGGCGCGATCGACCGACGGGACGGTGAACCTCAGCCAGACGGCAACGGCGTCCACCGCCGGCCCGGTGAACGTCGGAGGGACGCAGGTGCCCGCGGTCACGGTCCAGCGCGTCTTCAGCGTGTCCGGTGCGGTGCAGGGCACGGTGCAGCTCACCACCACGGTGTCTTTGGTCGACCGCCTCCCACTCGTCCAGCACCAGGTGATCAACATCACGGCCTCGGGCCTGGGCGGCCTGGTGTCCACCTCGGTGGTGAGCGACTCCACCGCCACCCTGACCAGCACGAGCCCCCGATGACGACGAGCCCGGTCCTCGAGGTGGCAGGGGTCAAGAGCTCCGCCCCGAACGGCACGACCCTGCTCGACGACGTGAGCTTCACGGTGGAGCGCGGGTGGCTCGTGGCCGTGGTCGGCCCCACCGGCGCTGGCAAGTCGTCGCTGGCCAAGGCCCTCCTGGGCCAGCTCACTCTCTCGGCCGGCACGGTCAGGGTGACAGGCCGGGGCGAGGAGGACGGCCGCTCCGGGCGGGTCGCCGGCGTCCCCCAGGATGACGCCACCCACCCGAAGCTGAGCCTGCGGCGGACGCTCGAGCACGCCGCCGCCCTGCGGGTCGACGCCACGCCAGCCAAGCGGCGGCACAGCGTCGACGCCGTCCTCGCCGAGCTCGGGCTGACCAGCAGGGCCGGAACCCACCTGGCCGACCTCTCCGGAGGCGAGCGCAAGCGGGCCAACGTCGCTGTCGAGCTGGTGGGCCGCCCCGACCTGCTCGTGCTCGACGAGCCCACCGCCGGCCTCGATCCCGGCTTCGAGAAGTCGGTCTTCGCCAACCTGCGCACCCTGGCCGACACCGGCCGCACCATCGTGGCCATCACCCACAGTGTCCGGGTGCTGGAGGTTTGCGACAGGGTCCTGTTCCTAGCCCCCGGTGGCGTCGTCGCCTTCTACGGCACCCCCGCCGAGGCCGAGGCGTACTTCGCCTGGAGTGACCCTGCTGACGCCTACGCGGCCCTGTCCACCGAGCCCCCCGCATCCTGGAAGGCCCGGTTCGCCGCCCACCAGGCCGCGCCCCCGGTCGCCTCCGCCACCGTCGGCTCATCGCTTCGCCTGGCCACCAACCCGACCGGCACCGTAGCGGGCGGGCCCACTCCGGCCTGGGACGACGCGCACGCCGGTGACCACCCCAGCCGGACAGCGCCAGCCACAGGTCGGGAGGACCACCGCGACCGGTCCGGCCATCTCGGGACTCTCCTGCACCGGGCCGTGCACCTGGCGTCTTCCGACCGCCGCACCCTGGGGCTGTCGCTGGCCGCCGGACCCCTGCTCGGCGCACTGCTGTGGGCCGTCCTCCCCGGTGGAACGCTGGGGCCGGCACGCGACGGTGGCGTGGAGACAGGCGCACCGCGGGCTGCGGTGTTCGCCTTCTTCCTGGCCATGACCATCACCTGGTTGGCCGCGGCCGGCGCCGCCCGGGAGGTGGTGAAGGAACGCCACATCCTCCACCGCGAGCTCGGCGTGGGAGTTTCGCTCACAACCTACCTCACGGGCAAGGTCCTGTTCCTGTTCGCCATGACCGCCCTGCAGGTGGTCCCCCTGGCCACCATCGCCCTGATCCACCAACAGGCACCGTTCCGCGGCCCCGCACTGGGCTTCGGGGTGGTCGAGATCATCACCGTCGCCCTCCTCGTGGGCTGTGCCGCCGTCGCCACGGGCCTCCTGGTCTCCTCGTGGGCCTCCTCCTCGGAGAAGGCCATGACCGTCCTTCCCGTCATCCTGATCGCCCAGCTGGCCCTGGCCGGGCCGTGGGCCGAGCAAGGGGCGGTCCTCGGGGTCCTGCGCCTCCTGGTCCCGGCCCGATGGGCCGCAGCCGCGGTGTCCGCCACCGTGGTCGGCGACGCCTCATCGTGGTGGACCGCCGTCCTGTGGCTGACCGGCCTCGTCATCGTCCAGCTGGCTGGCGCGCTCGCCCTCCTGCATCACACCGCGCCATCGCGCGACGGCGACGGGCTCGATCGGCTCAACGCCGCCGGGACACGGCTGGCCACCAGCCGACCTGCCGGGATCCGTCTGATCCCGATCGGCCTGGCCCTGGTTCTGGCCGTGGCCGCGGGAGCCGGCGCCCTCGGCCGAGCCGGCGAGCCGAGCTCCCAGGCCGTCGAGGTGGCCATGCCGGCCGCGGCAGCCTCAGCCCCGCAGCCGGCTCCTCCCGCCCCACCGGCGGAGGAACCCACCGCGGGGCCCCCACCCCCGGACCCGGCGCCGGCCCAAGCTGCGGCCGCCTCGACCGACCCGGTCCGCGGTCCGAAGCCCGTGGCCGCAGGCCTGATCGTCCCGTCGCAGGCCGCGCCACCGGCCCGCACCCCCCTGGGGGGCGCCACGGTCCCGCCGCCGCCCCCGACGCCGCTCTCCCCGCCCCCGACGCCGACGCCGCCTGGGGCCGTACTCGCTTCTCGCCCGGCCAGCCCGCCGACCACCAAGCCCGCTCGGCCCACGGCGACCTACTCCACGAGCGGTGGAGTTGTGAGGGTGGCCTGCAACGGCTTGTTCATCGATCTGGTGTCAGCGATCCCGAGCAACGGCTACACCGTCAAGGTGGTCGCCGGGGGGCCAGGGAACGTCGATGTCCGGTTCCTGGGCTACGGGCAGGAGCACTCGGTCAAGGCTGCGTGCTTCGGCCAGCCGTTCCGCTACTACGAGCAGACGCCACTGCGCCAAGCGCCGAGCTAGCAGGTCGGACCGTGCGCCGCCGGTGAGCCGCCCCCGCACGATTTAGGGTGGCGTTAGCGCGGCGTGGAGCCTGAACGGGGCATCCTCGACAGATGCAGCTGCCCCGGTTGTTCGCCACCGGGCTGTGGCTGACCGCCACCGGGGTGTCGACGTTCATCGTCTGGACGGCGACGTCCATCGTCGCGGCTGATGTGACGGACCGCCCGGCACCGGTCGTCGGTCACGACGACGTGGTCAGCGAGCTGCAGTCGGGTTCCTCCACCGTCCAGGCGGCACCGACCACCGCCCCAAAGGCTCTGGGCTCCACCTCGACCGTGCCCGTCCAGGTGCGGGGCCCGGTGCCTGTCAGCCCGAGCGGAGCGGTGCCGCCGGCGCCTCCGTCCCCAACTCGCCAGCCGGCGGTGACGATCGCGCCGCTCTCCCCCCCCGCCACGGCGGCGGCGCCCGGGTCGCCGCCCACCACTCGCCCGGCCAGTCCAACGACCACGGCGCCGCCGCGGCCCACGACGACGTACTCGACCAGCGGTGGTGTGGTGAGGGTGGCCTGCAACGGCTCCTTCATCATCGAGCTTGTCTCGGCCGTTCCGAGCAACGGGTACTCGGTCAAGGTGAACGCTCGCGGGCCGGGCAACGTCGATGTCCACTTCGTGAGGTCCGGCGAGGACGTGTCGGTGAAGGCCGTCTGCTTCGGCCAGCCGATCCGGTACTACGACCAGGGCCCGCCTCCTCGTCAGGCTCCCTGAGCCGCGGCCCGACCCGCTCGGCGGTCAGCGCCCGTCGGGCGGCGGCCCGAAGGACACCTCGATCCGGGCTCCGCCGTCGGCCGACCGGCCGGCCGAGAGGCGCCCGCCTGAGGCCTCCGCCGTCTGGCGCACGATGTCCAGTCCCAAGCCGGTGCCCGACCCGCCGCTTGCTCCACGACTGGGCAGGGCGCTTCCAGGCAGGCCCGGACCGGCGTCCTGAACCACGAGCGTCCAGGTGTGGCCTGACGCGGCGATGACCTCCACCGAGAAGGACGTACCTCCCGGGGTGTGGGCCAACACGTTGTTGAGGAGGGCGTCGAAGCAGACCTCCAGCTCCCCTTGGGAGACACCGATCGGTTGCGGGCGGCTCGGCACGTCCACCCGCCATCGGCGGCCCTCGCCGGTGGCCAGGATCGACCAGAACGCCATCCGGTGGCGGACGACCTCGCCCAGGTCGCACGTGCCCTGACGGGCGGCGGTCCCCGGCTGGCGTGAGCTGGTCCGAGACTCCTCGATCACCCGGGTGACCACCTGTTCCAGGCGGTCGATGTCCCCGGCGATCAGCAGCCGGTCCTCCACCGATGCGAGCCGCTCGGCATCCAACCGGAGCACGGTGAGCGGGGTCCGCAGCTGGTGTGACAGGTCAGCCGCCCCCTCACGTTCGGCGGCGAGGAGCTCGCCTATGCGATCAGCCAGGCCGTTGACGGCGAGGCCGACCTCGGCCACCTCGGGCGGGCCCGCGGGCGAGACCCGCGCCTCCAGCTCGCCCCGCTGCAGCCGGCGGGTCACAGAGAACAGATCGGCCATCGGCCGCACGATGGACAGCGCCAGGCGGTCGGCGAGGGCGACCGCCACAACCACGACGAGCAAGCCGATGGCGGCCAGGATGGCCCAGGCCCGCTGCACACCGCTGCTGAGGAGCGACGCAGGCACCCGGACTCGGATCACCGTCGTGGCCTTGGGGTCGGGGCCCACGATGCCGACGAGGATGTCGCGGCCGCCGTCCGGCCCGGCCGCGGTGAAGGATCGGCCGTTGCGGGCCAGCTCCACCTCGGCGTCTACGGCGACCGGGGACCCGAGCACGCGGCCGTCGGGCTGGTACACCGTGATGGGCCGCGGGCTCCCGGCGTTCGCCTGGTCCACCACCTGGGCGATGGTCGCCGGCTGGTCGGAGACGGCGCTGATGGCGCCGGCCAGCGACCGGGATTCGAGCTTGGCTGCTTCGAGGGCCCGGTTGGTCGCCACCACCTGGATGAGACGGCCCAGGGGGATGCAGAAGGCCAGCACGATCATGGTCGTGACCGCGGCGGCGGTGAGCGCCAGGCGGGTCCTCACGGGGCTTCAGGGTCGGCCAGGATCACACCCACGCCTCGCACGCTGCGCAGGTAGCGAGGCGACTTTGCCGACTCGCCCAGCTTGGTGCGCAACCAGGACAGGTGGACATCGACGGTCTTCTCGGGGCCGCCGTAAGGCTGGCGCCACACCGCGGCGAGGAGCTCCCGCTTGGAAACGACCTCGCCTCGCCGGGTGGCCAGGTGCCAGAGCAGGTCGAACTCCTTGCGGCTCAGGTCGAGGGGCTGCCCGTCGATGGTGGCCCGGCGGCTGAGGGCGTCGACGGTGAGCCCGCCGATCTGGATCGGCTCGTCGGCCTCGCCCGCG
>JBBPYZ010000066.1:0-2411 GCA_038199465.1 Acidimicrobiales bacterium
AGGTGGCCATTCCCGAGTTCGACGGCCGGATCGTGGGACCGGCCTTCTCGTTCATGGAGCAGGTCGACGACGGGGACGAGCTGGGAGCGCCGGTCCGCGCCTACCGCACGGTGGCCGACCGAGTCGAGCGGGTGGCCGGCGCCGCCTGCCGGCTGGCCCGCCTGCGGGGGACCCCCCCGGCCGAGCGCCGCATCGCCCTGGTGCTGTCGGCCTACCCCACCAAGCGCAGCCGCCTGGGCAACGCCGTGGCCCTCGACACCCCGGCCTCGATCATCGACCTGCTGCACCAGCTGCGGGATGCCGGGTACCAGGTGGACCGCATCCCGGCCGGCGGCGACGAGCTGATGGCCGAGCTGGCCGACGGCCTGGTCTACGACCGTGAGGCCCTGACCCCGGCCGCCCTGGACGCAGCGGTGGGGCGCTGGTCGGCCGAGGCCTACCGCCGCTGGTTTGCCACCCTCCCGGCCGGGCTGCGGGCCGAGATGGAGCAGCGGTGGGGGGAGGCGCCGGGCACCGTGCACACCGACCCGGCCACGGGCGAGCTGGTCTTCGCCGGGCTCACCCTCGGCAATGTGCTGGTGGCCGTGCAGCCGCCCCGAGGCTTCGGCGACGATCCGGTGGCGGTGTACCACGCCCCCGACCTGCCGCCCACCCACCAGTACCTCGGCTTCTACCGCTGGCTCGATCTGGCCTGGGGGGCGGACGCCGTGGTCCACGTGGGTAAGCACGGCACCCTCGAGTGGCTGCCGGGAAAGTCGCTGGCTCTGTCGGCCGGGTGCGCCCCCGACGCCGCCCTCGGCGATCTCCCCTTCATCTACCCGTGCGTGGTGAACGACCCGGGCGAGGGCACCCAGGCCAAGCGGCGGGCCCACGCCACCATCGTCGACCACCTGCTGCCGCCCATGACTCGGGCCGAGTCCTACAACGACCTGGCCCGCCTCGAGCAGCTCCTCGACGAGCACGCCCGCATCGAGAGCCTGGACCCGTCCAAGCTGCCGGCCATCCGCCGCCAGGTGTGGGACCTGCTGGTCGAGTCGCAGATCACCCGCGACCTCGGGCTGGAGGCTGCGCCCGGCGACGATGTGTTCAGCGACGTGCTCCTCCACGTGGACGGCTACCTGTGCGAGCTGAAGGACGCCCAGGTGCGGGGCGGCCTCCACACCCTGGGCCGGGCCCCCGAGGGCGAGGCGCTGGTCGACCTGGTGCTCGCCATCACCCGCCAGGCCCAGGGCCAGGTGCCCAGCCTTCGGGCCACGGTGGCCGCCCGCCTCGGGGTCGACCTCGACGCCGAGGTGGCCAACCGCCACGGCGTCGATGCCGTCGAGGCCGAGGCCCGCCGCCTGGTGGAAGGTCTGGCCGCCGACGACTGGAACGTTCCCGCAGAGCCGGCCGACCCGACGCTGCGCTACGTGGCCGAGCGGCTGGTGCCGGCCCTGCGGTGCACGCCCGACGAGCTGGGGGCCATCCTGGCCAGCCTCGACGGACGCTTCGTGGCCCCCGGGCCCAGCGGGGCGCCGACCCGGGGCATGGCCCATGTCCTGCCGACGGGCCGCAACTTCTACTCGGTCGATCCCGGGTCGCTGCCGAGCCCATTGGCGTGGGAGGTGGGTCGCACCCTGGCCGACCGGCTGATCGAGCGCCACGTGCGCGAGGAGGGCCGACCGCCGACCAGCGTGGGCCTGGTGGTGTGGGGTACCGCGGCCATGCGCACGGGCGGCGACGACGTGGCCGAGGCACTGGCCCTGCTCGGGGTGGCGCCGGTGTGGGAGGAGTCGGGCCGGGTGTCCGGCCTGCGGCTGATCCCTGACGGCGAGCTGGGCCGGGCCCGGGTCGACGTGGTCGTGCGCATCAGCGGGTTCTTCCGCGACGCCTTCCCCCACCTGGTGGCCCTGCTCGACGAGGCCGTCGAGTTGGCCGGCTTCACGGCCGACGGCGACCCCCGCATCTTCGGGGCCCGGCCCGGCGGCTACGGCAGCGGGATCCTTCCTCTCCTGGAGAGCCGGGGTTGGCGCAGTGACGACGACCTGGCCGAGGTCTACGTGGCCTGGGGCGGGTGGGCGTACAGCCGCAGCGCCGCCGGGCCGGGCATCACCGGCCGGGCCGCCCCCGACGCCCTGCGCCGCCGCTTCGCGGCCATCGAGGTGGCCGTCAAGAACCAGGACAACCGAGAGCACGACATCTTCGACTCCGACGACTACCTGCAGGACCACGGCGGCATGGTGGCCACCATCCGTTCGCTCACCGGCCGCCAGCCCAAGGCGTGGTTCGGCGACTCGGGTGACCCGGCCCGGCCCCGGGTCCGCTCGCTGGCCGAGGAGGCGGCCCGGGTCGTGCGCACCCGGGTGCTGAACCCCAAGTGGATCCAGGCCATGCGCCGCCACGGCTACAAAGGGGCGTTCGAGCTGGCCGCC
>JBBPYZ010000067.1:0-14077 GCA_038199465.1 Acidimicrobiales bacterium
CTACCCGAGCCGGTCCGCCGAGATCGACATGCTCGGCGCCCACGCCGGGCCCGACCCGATGGCCGGGGTCGAGCCCGTCGTCACGACCGACGACATCGAGGCGATGATCGACCTGTGCCGTACCGTGCACATGGCGCCGTCGCTGAAGGGCTACATCGTCGACCTGGCCGCCGCCACCCGCCGTCACCCCACCCTGGCCCTCGGCATGTCGCCCCGGGCCTGCCTCAGCCTGCAGCGGGCCGGCCGGGCTCGGGCGGCCTCGCAGGGCCGCCAGTACGTGGTGCCCGACGACCTGAAGGCCCTGGCCGGGCCGGTGCTCGAGCACCGCTTGGTCCTCACGGCCGAGGCCAGCCTGGCCGGCTCGAGGTGCGGCGACGTGCTGGCCCAGTGCCTGGCCGGCATCCCCGTCCCCACCACCCGCAGCTGATGGCGCGTCTGCGCGGCGCCCGCCTGACGGGTCGGGCCCGGGGCCTCGTCGCCGCTGGTGTGGCCCTGCCCGTCGTGGGGCGCCTGGTCGGCGTGGCCGAGCTCACCACCCTGGGGCTCACCGCCCTTATCCTGATCGGGGCCAGCGTGGCCCTGGTGGCCTTCGGGCCGCTCGAGATCGAGGCAGTGCGCCGGGTGGTGCCCGGCCGCGTCCACGCCGGGTCGCCCTGCCGGGTCGACCTGCACCTGCGCAACCTCGGCCGGCGCCGGTCCCCGGTGATCGTCGCCCGAGACCCCTTTGACGACGGCCGGCGGTGGGCCCGCTTCCGGCTGGCGCCGCTGCGCACCGGCGAGGGGAGCACCGCCGCCTACCGGGTGCCCACCGACCGCCGGGGCCTGTTCGACCTGGGGCCGCTGCAGGTCATCCGGACCGATCCCCTGGGCCTTTGCACCCGGACCGTCGAGGTGGCCGGTGTCGACACCCTCACCGTCTACCCCCGCATCGACCGGGTCGCCGCCCTGCCCCACACCCGGGGCGCCGATCCCCGGGGCGGCTCGGTGACCCAGGCCTCGTTCGGGCCCAGCGGCCAGGACTTCCACGCCCTGCGGCCCTACGTGATGGGCGACGACCTGCGCCGGGTGCACTGGAAGTCCTCGGCCCGCACCGAGGAGCTGCTGATCCGCCAGGACGAGCTGCCCTGGCAGGGCCGGGCCACGGTGGTGGTCGACCTCCGTTCGTCGGTCCACGACGACGGTTCCTTCGAGGCGGCCATGTCGGCGGCCGGGTCGATCATCACGGCCTGCCTGGCCGCCGGTCTCGAGCTGCGGCTCCTCGGGACCGACGGGGTCGACACCGGCCACGGCTCGGGGCGCGGCCACCTCGACCTGGTCCTCGAGCGGCTGGCGGCCTGGGCCCCCGACCCCGAGGCCACCCACGACCTGGCCCGCACCCTCGCCGGGCTGGCGCTGGCCAGGGACAGCTCGCTCGCCACCCTCACGACCGGGCGGGCCGGTCCGGCCGCGGTCCAGGCCGCGGCCCGGGCCCGTCGGCGGGGATCGGTGGTCGTGGTCCTCGACGCCGACGGCCCCACCTCCGAGGTGACGGGCGCGGCCGGGGCCACCGTGGTGCGCTGCACCGGCCCGGACGGCTTCGCCGCGGCGTGGGCGGGCCACGTCGGCACGTGGACCCGGACCGGGTCATGAGCTCCATGACGCCCACCCGGCCGCAGGCCGGGTCCCCACCCGCCGGCCCGCGGCCCGGTCCGGCTCGGCGGCTCCGCCTGCCGTGGCAGAGCCCCGAGGCCCGGTCGGCACCGCCCGACGACCTGGCCACCCTCTGCCTGGGCCTGGTCACCCTCGCCGTCGCCCTGTCGATGGGCCGGCTCTTCCAGGGCGGCACCTGGCTGGCCTACGGGATCGCGGCCGCCGTCATCGGCCACGGCCTCGCCTGGGGCCTCCGCCGCCTCGGGGCCGGCCTGGCTGTCACCTCGGTCGCCTCCCCGCTGTGCAGCCTGCTCGTGGCCGTCGAGCTGGTCCTGCCCCACGCCACCACCTTTGGCCTCCCCACCCCCTTCACCGTGGAGGTCCTGGGTCAGGCCCTGGCCGACGCCCAGAGCTCCTTCCGCACCGCGGTGCCACCCGTCGCCCCGGCCACCGGCTTCCTGGCCCTGTCGGTGGTGGGAGTGTGCATGACCGCCTTCCTGGCCGACTGGGCCGCCTTCCGCATGCGCACCGCCTTTGAGGCGTGCCTGCCCGGGCTGGGCCTGTTCGCCTTCGCCGCGGTGCTCGGGGCCCGGTCGCACCGGGCGGCCAGCGCCTCCGCCTTCGCCATCGCCGTCCTCGCCTTTTTGATCGTGCAGCGGGCCAACCTCGACCGCAGCCACACCCCCTGGCTGGGGTCCAGCCGGGGGGCGCTCCCGAGCCTGCTCGCCACCGGGGCCGTGCTGGGCGCCGTCGCCGTCATCGGGGCGCTGGTGGTGTCCCCCCACGTGCCCGGCGCCACGGCCAAGCCGGTCCTGTCGTTCAAGAAGGGCGGCGGCCGCTCGAACCCCGGCAGCCGGTCGACGGTGAGCCCCCTGGTCGACATCCAGACCCGGCTCCGCCAGTACGCCGACATCGAGGTCTTCACCGTGCGGGCCGATCGTCCGGCCTACTGGCGCCTCACCAGCCTCGACCAGTTCGACGGGCAGATCTGGTCGTCGAACGAGCGCTACGCCGCCAGCAAGGGCCAGCTCGAGGCGCCGTCGGGCACCGGCTCCCCCCTGGTCCAGGAGGTCACCGTCACCGGGCTGTCCTCGATCTGGCTCCCGGCCGCCTACCGCCCCGCCCGGGTGCAGGGGGTCGACGGGCCGTCCTACAGCCCCGGGTCAGCAAGCGTCATCTCCAAGAGCGAGACCAGCGATGGCCTCCGCTACACCCTCACCTCCGACGTGCCCAACCCGACCCGCCAGGCGCTCCAACAGGCGCCCTCCTCCGCTGCCGGCCGCAGCGGGCTGCGGGACGAGCTCGGCCGCTACCTCGAGATCGGTGGCCCCGTCAGCCGCCGGGTCCGAGCCAAGGCGGAGCAGCTGGCCCAGGGCCAGCCGACGGCGTACGGCAAGGCCCTGGCCCTCCAGGACTTCCTCCGCTCGAAGGAGTTCACCTACGACCTCAACGTGCCCGCCGGCCACTCGGGGAACGCCGTCGACCGGTTCCTGTTCGACACCAAGACCGGCTACTGCGAGCAGTTCGCCGGCTCCTACGCCCTGCTGGCCCGCCTGATGGGCCTCCCGGCCCGGGTGGCGGTGGGCTTCCAGCCCGGGCTCGAGGAGGCCGGCACCTTCACCGTGAAGGACCGAGAGGCCCACGCCTGGCCCGAGGTCTATCTCGAGGGCATCGGCTGGACAGCCTTCGAGCCGACACCCGGCCGGGGCAACCCCCAGGCCCAGGACTACACCGGGGTCCCCTACACCCCCCAGGCGGCCGAGGCCGAGGCCGACCCGACGACGCCGGCCCCCGTGCCCGGCCCCGAGGCCACCACGCCCAGCTCCACCCCGGCGGCCGAGCCGCCGGCACCGGAGACGACCCCACCCGACGGCGACCGGCCCGGGGCCGGCCTGGCGTCGTTCCTGCGCCGCATCCTGCCGCTGGTGCTGGGCCTGGGCCTGATCGGCCTCCTGGTCGGCAGCTCGGCCGGACTGGTGGCCTGGGAGCGGCGCACCCGGCGGGGGCGGGCCGCAGGGTCCGCAGAGACCCGGGTGCAGACGGCCTGGGCGGAGTCGCTGTCCGCCCTGGCCTCGGCCGGCCTGGGCGCCCGACCGGGCGAGACGATCGACGAGCTGTTGGCCCGGCTCGGCCCGCCGACTCCCGATGGCCCCCTCGCAGCGGCGGCCCCGTCCGGCGCCCGCGCCCCGCTCGGAGCCGCCGCCCTCCAGGCCCTCCGCCGCCTGGGCCGAGCCGTGGCCCACACCGCCTACACCGGCCAGGCCGCCACCGCCGGCCTGGCCACCGACGCCGAGGCCGATCGGGCCATGATCGTCTCCGCCTGCCGGGTCGACCTGGGCCGCAGGGGCCGCCTCCAAGCCGACCTCGACCCCCGCCCCGCCCTCGCCCGCCTCCGGGCCGACCGAGCCCGCACCACGTCCTGAGCCGGCCGGGTGCCCGCCCTGCCCGATCTTTGGGCCGGCTACTCCTCGTCGCGGCGCATGCGGTTGCGCATGCGCTGGCGGGCCTCGTCGAGGGTCTCCCTGCGCTCCTTGACCACCTCGTTCAGCGACTGCAGGCCGATCTTGCCGGCCTTGCGGGCGCTGTCCACGAAGACCAGGGCTGAGGCCACCATCAGAGCGAAGCCCAGGAAGGAGAAGATCGGGCCCACCGGCAGCAGCACCACCACCGTCACCATCCCGACCACGAATCCGAGCCCGGCCAACTTCATGCTGCGGCTGGCGTGGCCCACCACGTCGGGACTGCTGGCCAGCCGCTGGGCGAACGCGGGATCGGACTCGCGAAACGACCGTTCGATGTCTCGGAAGATCCGCTGGTCGTCCTCGGAGAGCGGCACGGCACCCGACCCTTTTTCGCTAGAGCTTCGTCGAGACTTGGCTTCCCATCTTGGCACGGTCCCCAACCCCTTCGCCACGCACCCGCAGCGTCAACCGCCGCCTCCGCCGCCGGCCGGGCCACTCGGGCCCTGCGCCTCCCGCTCCGCCGGGCCGCTCGGGCCCTGCGCCTCCCGCTCCGCCGGGCCGCTCGGGCCCTGCGCCTCCCGCTCCGCCGGGCCGCTCGGGCCCCACTGGGTATCGCCCTGGCGCTTGATGCGCAGGCCGGAGGCGGTGGCCAGCGCCGCCGAGCCGACGGCCCGGTCCCCGAAGCGGCGGCGGATCCCCTCCACGGCGTCGGCGGCCAGGCGCTGGGCCTCGTCGGGGCCCTCAAGCAGCTCGAGCTGGCGGGCCGGTGGCGGGCCCAGCTGGCTGCACGACACCCCGAGGAGACGCACGCCGGTCGAGGTCTCGAGCTCCTCCAGCAGCTCGGTGGCCGCGGTGGCCACCTGGTGGGCCACGTCGGTGGCCTCGGCCAGGGTGCGGCTGCGGGTGATGGTGCGGAAGTCGGCAAAGCGGACCTTCAGGGTGATCGTGCGCGACGCCACGCCGGCCCGGCGCAGCCGGTTGGCCACCCCGTCGGACAGGCGCAGCACCTCGCGGCGCAGCTCGACGGCGCCAGCCAGGTCGTGGGCGTAGGTCTCCTCGTGACCGATCGACTTGGCCGCCCGGTTGGGGACGACCGAACGGGGATCGCGGGCCGAGGCCAGGTCGTGCAGGTGGCGGCCGAGGGAGGGCCCGAGAGCGCCGACCAGCGTGGCCAGGGGCAGCGCAGCCAGCTCGCCGACGGTGGTTATGCCGTAACGGCTCAGCCGGCGCTCGGTGGCCGGGCCCACCCCCCACAGGGCCCGGACCGGGTGCGGGTGGAGGAACGCAAGCTCGCGGGCCGGGTCGACCGCCACCACGCCCGGGCCGGCGTCCACCCGGCCCGAGAGACCCACCCGGGGCTTCGCCGCCTCCGACGCCAGCTTGGCCAGCAGCTTGACCCGGGCCACCCCGACGCTGGCCGTGAGGCCGAGCGCGGCCTGAATGCGGGTCCGGAGGGCGGCGGCTATGACCGGCGGCGGACCGAAGAGGCGCCGGGCACCGGCCACATCGAGGAAGGCCTCGTCAAGGGCGATCCCCTCCACCAGCGGAGTCACCTCGGCGAACAGCTCGTGCAGGTCCCGGCTCACCTCGACATAGCGGTCGTAGCGACCCGCCAGCCAGACCGCCTCGGGGCACAGCCGCCGGGCCCGGGCCGACGGCATGGCCGAGCGCACCCCGAACCGGCGCGCCTCATAGGACGCCGCCGCCACCACCCCCCGGTCCCCCCGCCCCCCGACCACCACCGGCCTCCCCGCCAGCGACGGGTCGTCGAGGATCTCCACCGAGGCGAAGAACGCGTCCATGTCGACGTGGAGGATGGTGGCGTCGGCCTCCTGGCCGCCGAGGCTCATAACCGTGTGATCATGGCGAGGTTCAGGCGGTCACCGTCCAGGTGGTAGCGCCCCAGGGGCTCGACGGTCCCGGCCAGCCAGGCGCCGACGGGCTCGCAGACCGAGGGGGCCGAGCCGTCGCGGCGACGGTTCTGGACCAGGAGCAGCCGGCCGTCGGGCCGTTCCACCAGGCCGCCGGCGACGATCCGCACGCGCACGGTGCGAAGCCTACGGGCCGCCCGCTCCGACCGTGGGCGGGGACCTGTCGGCGCGCCTCTACGATCGGGGCGTGCCCCGCCCCGAGGCTGTCCGGCGCAGCGCCCTGCCGTCGGTGCGGGCCCGCGCCCTCGCCTTTGCCGTCATCGCCCTCGGCGGCGGCTGCGGAGGCCTGATCGGCTGGGCCTTCGTCAACCTGCAGTGCGACGGCGCCTGCGAGGTGCCCAAGGCCATCGGGGCGGTGTCGGGCTCGCTCGTCAGCGCCGTCGGCGTGGCCGTCATCGCCGTCCTCGGCCTGCGGGCCATGGGCGAGTGGAAGCGCCTCCAGGACGAGGGCTGAGCAGAACCCCGCCCTGCCTGTCAGGCCAGCAGCATGCGGCGGAAGGACTCGGCGTAGCGGACGCCAGCGGCCCGGCCGGCGTCCTCGGCCCGCTGCTCGACGACCGAGCGCAGCAGCTCGCCGGGCAGGTCGACCTGGGTGCGGTGGCAGGCCAGCGCCGCCGCCTTGACGGCCAGGACGGGCTCGACGTCCACATGGGTGTCGGGCTCGAGGGTGCCGGACAGCCACAGCTCGCCCACCGACCAGACCAGGCCCCGGTCGGGGAAGTAGTGGGGCATGGCGGCGGCGGGGGCCACGGCGTCGACGGCCGCCGAACCGACGAGGCGGTGGTCACGGTGGTTGACGTAGCGGCGCCCGAAGAGAAGGACCGTAGGGTCGGGGGCGACCACGACCTGGGGCCGGACCGAGCGGACGGCGGCGACGAGGTCGCCGACCAGGTGGGGGGTCACCTCGACCTCGCCGTCGGGGATGGCCAGGAGGCGGTGCGAGGCCAGGCCGAGCACCTCGGCCGCGGCGGCCACCTCGGCGGCCCGGGTGGCGGCCAGGACGGCGGGGTCGGCGGCGGCGTCGGTCGAGCCCTTGTCGCCCTGGCACACGACTACGAGGTGGACCGAGCAGCCGGCCTGGGCCCAGCGGGCCAGGGTGCCTCCGCAGGCCACCTCGACGTCGTCGGGATGGGCGTAGACGGCGAGGGCGCAGGCGGGGACCTCCTCGACCAGCTGCGCTGCCGCCACGCCCGTCGAACCTAGCGGGGGGCGGCGACCGTGCTTCGATGGTCGCCCGTGCCCGACGCCGACCTCCCCGCCCTCCTCGAGCTGGCCGTCACCGTGGCCCACGAGGCGGGTGCCCTGATCGGGGCCGCCGCCCGCCTCGACCCCGAGGGGGTGAGCACCAAGTCGTCGGCCACCGACATGGTGACCGCCACCGACCGGGCCGCCGAGGTGCTCATCACCGAGCGGCTTCTGGCTGCCCGACCCGACGACGGTCTGGTGGGCGAGGAGGGAGCGGCGGTCACGGGCCGCTCGGGCCTGTGCTGGATCATCGACCCGATCGACGGCACCACCAACTTCGCCTACGACTACCCGGCCTTTTGCACCTCTATCGCCGCCGAGCTCGACGGCGTCGCCGTGGTCGGGGTCATCCACGACCCGGTCCGCAACCTCACCTACGCCGCCACCAGGGGAGGCGGGGCCACGGTCAACCGCCGGCCCATCACCATCCGCTCCGGAGGGCCGCCGCTCGACCACGCCCTCATCGCCACCGGCTTCGGCTACGACGCCGACCGGCGGGCGGCCCAGGGCGCCGTGCTGGCCCGGATCCTGCCGGCCGTGCGCGACGTTCGTCGGGCCGGCTCGGCGGCCCTCGACCTGTGCACGGTGGCCAGCGGCCGGCTCGACGGCTACTACGAGCGGGGCCTCCAGCACTGGGACTTCGCCGCCGGCGCCCTGATCGCCGCCGAGGCTGGGGCCTGGGTCGGCACCCTGGAGGGCGGCCCGCTCAGCGTCGACGCCACGGTGGTGGCGGCCCGACCCGATCTGGTCGAGGCCCTCCTCGCCCTCCTGCGGTCCGCCGGCGCCGACCGGATGCCGTGACGCCGTGACGCCGTGACCGTCGGCTCGCCCCGCGACCGGTTCGTCACCGTGTACGGGCGGATGCCGGTGCTGGAGGCGCTGCGGGACGAGTCGCTGGCCGTCGACAAGGTGGTGCTGGCCCGGTCGGCCCACGGGGCGTCGGTCGACGACCTCGTGGCCGCCGCCCTCCGCCGGGGGGTGCCGGTGGAGCGGGCCGACGCCACCCGCGTCACCCGGCTGTCCCGCAACGGCCGCCACGACCAGGGCGT
The DNA here is from genome assembly GCA_038199465.1 of Acidimicrobiales bacterium. Classification (GTDB taxonomy): domain Bacteria; phylum Actinomycetota; class Acidimicrobiia; order Acidimicrobiales; family JAUJNH01; genus JAUJNH01. Next base: position 8,317 of record JBBPYZ010000067.1, read on the forward strand.
GGTGGCCGACATCGTCGCCCCCGGTCTGGCCGACCTCGACGCCTGGCTCGACGCTCCGGGCGGGGCGCCGGCCGTCGACGTCGTGGTCCTCGACGGGGTCACCAACCCAGCCAACGTCGGGATGGTGCTGCGGGTGGCCACCGCCGCCGGGCTGGCCGTCGCCCTCCCCCGCCAGGGCTCACCCGACCTCGGGCCCCTCGTCGTCAAGGCCTCAGCCGGCGTGGCCTTCCGGGCCCAGGTGCTGCGCTGCGCCACAGCCGCCGCCGGCTGCCGCTCCCTGGCCGACGCCGGCTGGGCGCTCGTCGCCCTCGACACCGCCGCCGCAGCCACCATCTGGGATCCCCTCCCGGGCCGGGTGGCGCTGATCCTGGGGGGCGAGACCCATGGCATCAGCCGTGCGGTGGCCGCCCTGGTGGCCGACCGGCGCTCGATCCCCCTCCAGGCCGGCGTCGAGTCCCTGAACGTGGCCACGGCCACAGCGATCGCCGCCTTCGAGCTGTGCCGCCAGCGGGAAGGCCGCTGAGTTGCCCGATGACCCCCTCGGGTCCTGGGCCAGCACCAGGCACCGCCATGGCTGCGTCGTCCACGGCGGGTTGCCGGGCTGGGAGAGGGCACGTCGGTGGCGACCGGCGCCGACCCGCCGCTCGCACTGACCCCGGGGGCGAGCAGTCCGCTCAGCAGCGTTCGACAAGCCCGTCCGGCAGGCGCACCTCCAGGACGTTGCCGGGAGCGGACCGCAAGGCGACGCCCAGCGCGCTGGCCGCCCAGCCGGTGTCGTCGGCCGGTACGGCGACGAGGCCGCCACTGCTGCGGCGGAGCAGCTCGACCGCCGCGGTGTCGCGGTCGACGATCAGCAGCCCCTCGACGCCGAAGCGGTCGTAGAAGGCGATCTTGGCGTCGGTCTCGTCCCCGGGCGAGCGGATCTCCACCACCAGGACGGCACCGCCCTCCACCCCGCGATGGGTGACGTGCCCGGGTGCGACCACAGCCAGCTCGGGCACCCGCCAGCCGCCAGCGTCCCCGTACAGGCCGGGTTCGGTGGCCAGCCTCAGGCCCTGGGCGCGTGCCACCGGCAGCAGCAGCGCGGCCAGGGCAGCCTCACGCTCCTGGTGGCCGAAGCTCGGCGGCGGGACCATGTGCAGCTCGCCCTCCCACATCTCGTCACGGCCGTCGAGGCCGAGGCGGCGACGCTCCGCGAGGAGCTGCTCCGGGGCTTCGAGGAAGACCACCCGCACCTCCGCGATGCTACGGCGGCCGCGAGTCAGGCGGGGAGGAAGTCGAGGAGGAGGCGGTTCAGCTGGTCGGGGGCTTCGAGCTGGAGCCAGTGGCCAAGGCCTTCGAGGCGCTCGTAGCGGAACCCATGGGCGCAGTGGGCGGCCGAGCCGGTCATCTGCTCCTCGGTGAGGGCGAAGTCGCCGGTCGACCACACCCCCATGGTGGGGGCCTGCACCGGGGGGAGCTGGAGGGGTGGGTCCACCCACCACGTCGCCGGCACGTTGGCCCGGTACCAGGCCAGGCCGGAGGTGAGCGAGCCGTCGCGCTCCAGGTCGGCGACCACGGCGTCGATGTCGGGGTGGCGGCTCCAGGCCCGGAGGTTGGCCCAGCCTTCGTCGCTCAGCCACCGCTCGGCCACATCGGGGACCTGGAACAGGAGCATGTACCAGGACCGCTGCTGCTGGGCCAGGCCGGCGGTGGCGAAGGAGGTGGGGTGGCCGACCGACAGCGCCACCAGACGGTCGACGCGCTCGGGGGCGAAGGCGGCGAGGGCCCAGGCCAGGCCGGCGCCCCAGTCGTGGCCGACGACGTGGGCCTTTGGCGCCCCCACCGCATCGAGGACGGCCAGGACATCGCCAGCCAGGAGCAGGAGGTTGTAGGCGTCGACGCCCTCGGGTTTGTCGGACCGGCCGAAGCCGCGCAGGTCGGGGGTGACGACCCGGAGGCCGGCGCCGGCCAGGGCCGGCACCTGGTGGCGCCACAGTCGGGCGGAGTCGGGGAAGCCGTGGAGGAGCAGTGTCACCGGGCCGTCGTCGGGGCCGGTCACGTCGCACTCGATGCCGACGCCGTCCACGTCCACCCGCATGCTCAGCCCCTCACGATCTCGAGCAGCTCGGCTCGCGACGGCCCCGGCGCCCCGTCGTCCTCCCATCCTGCCCCGGCGGCGAGCACGGCGTCGAGCATGCCGGGCCGGGCCAGCGCCTCCTCTGGCGTCTCCTGCACGCTGAGCACCCGGGCTAGGCAGCGCAGCACCTCGGGATCGGCCATCGCCCCCCGCTCGAGGGCCTTGGCATGGGCCCAGGCCGGGTCGTCCGGCCGGTAGGTGACCCCTTCGATCTGGGCGTGGATCTCGGCCAGGCGGTGGCGGTCGAAGGTGACCGTGGCCCGGTACCACGGGCCGACGGCGGTGTCGGTGGCCTGGTCGAAGGCCAGGGCGAAGCCCAGGCGGTCCTCCAGCGGGCCCGCTCGCAGCAGGTCGCGCAGGGCGACGACGTGGACCAGGCCGAGGGTGGCGCCCCTTCCGAGCGAGGGGTTGGTGCACGCCCAGCTGTCGCCCACGGCCACCACTCCGGTGGCCACGGGGCGCCCGTCGAGCACGAAGCGGCGCCGGCGGTCCTCGATGCTGGCCATGACCGACGGGGCCTCGTCGAGCGGCTCGGCGTCGCCCCAGTGGGCGACCAGCGGGAAGGCGGCCAGCACCCGGGTCCAGATGTCGGGGTCGCGCAGCGGGCGGAGGGCGGCATCGGCGGCGCTGACCACGATCCCCACCCCCCACGTGCCGTTGTCGCCGGGCGCGGTCACCGTGCCCACCGAGTCGTAGTGCTGCAGGACCCCGCCGAGGAGGGGCGGGATGGAGCCGTCGGCCGAGCGGAAGTGGCGGCCGTAGTAGACGAAGCCCCGCTCCTCCACCTCCTCCACCGGAGCCCGGCCGCCGAGGGCGGACAGCCAGCCGGGCAGGGGCGAGCGGCGGCCGCTGGCGTCGACCACCAGGTCGGCGTCGAGGTCCTCTCCGTCGGCGGTGCGCACCCCGGTGACGTGGGGGATGCCGTCGCCCGACGCGGTGCGCAGGCCGGCCACAGCCACCCCGCGACGCACCTCGACGCCCGGGGTGCTCCGGGCCACCTCGGCCACGGCCGCCTCGACGACCGGGCGGCGCCCGGTGAGCAGCTCGAAGCGCCCGTCGCCGTCGCGCCACCCGCCGGTCATCGAGTCCGGCGCACCCCGCAGGGGGTTGGCCCGCAGGCCGCCGGCCGCCTCGAGGGCGGCGGCCACCGCCGGCAGCTCCCGGTCGACGATCTGGCGCCAGCGGGGGGCGAGGAGGTGGAGCTGGCGGAACTGGGGGACGCCCCGCCGCTCCCAGCCGCTCCAGGCCGCCTCGGCGGCGGTGGGGGGCGGGGCCGGGTCGCGCTCGAGGACCGTCACCCGGTGGCAGTCCCCCGCCAAAAGCAGGGCGGCCGACAGCCCGCACAGGCCGCCTCCCACCACCACGACGCCGGCCATCGACCTTGAGTCTGCCCGGCTCCTCAGCCGAAGAACACCTCGGCCACCTCGACCAGCTCGGGGGCGACGGTCTTGAGCTTTGCCGTGCCCTCGGACAGGGGGACCCGCTCGATGCGGTCGGCCCGCAGGGCGACCATGGTGCCAAAGGCGCCGTCGTGGACGGCGTCGATGGCGGCGATGCCGAACCGGGTGGAGAGAACCCGGTCGAAGGCGGTGGGCGTACCGCCCCGCTGGATGTGGCCCAGCACGGTGACCCGGGTCTCGAAGCCGGTGCGGGCCTCGATCTCCTCGGCCACCTGCTGGCCGATGCCGCCGAGGCGGGCGTGGCCAAAGGCGTCGAGGCCCTTGTCGGTCACGGTGAAGGTGCCCTCCTTCGGTGCGGCGCCCTCGGCGACGACGACGATCGAGGCGTAGCGCCCCTTGGCGTGCCGGGCGGTCAGCTTGGCGCAGATCTCCTGGATGTCGAACGGCGTCTCGGGCACCATCAGCTCGGCGGCGCCGCCGGCGATGGCCGCATAGGTGGCGATCCACCCGGCGTGGCGGCCCATGACCTCACAGACCAGCACCCGGTCGTGGCTCTCGGCGGTGGTGTGGAGCCGGTCGATGGCGTCGACCGCCACCTGCACCGCGGTGTGGAAGCCGAAGGTCACCTCGGTGGCCGAGAGGTCGTTGTCGATGGTCTTGGGCACCCCGACGACCCGCACGCCGGCCTCGGCCAGCTTCGTGGCGACCCCGAGGGTGTCCTCGCCACCGATGGCGATGAGGGCGTCGATCCTGAGGCGGGCGAGGGTGGCCTGCACCCGGGCCTCACCACCGTCGACCTTGTAGGGGTTGGTTCGCGAGCTGCCGAGGATGGTGCCCCCGCGGGGCAGGAGGCCTCGGCAGGCCTCGACCGACAGCGGCATGGTGGAGCCGTCGAGGACCCCACGCCAGCCGTCGCGGAAACCCACCAGCTCGTCGCCGTGGCAGACCTCGCCCTTGCGCACCACGGCACGGATGACGGCGTTCAACCCGGGGCAGTCGCCGCCTCCGGTCAGCAGACCGACCTTCACGCTGGCTCCTCTCGCATCGCCCCCGAAGGGCCCGAGCCTAGGCGTCCAGACGGACGCGCTGACCGGGGATGAGCGGTCCGCCGCCGGACGAGGCCCGAAGCCGGGCCACGAGCGGGCGGACGTCACCGTCCGGCTGGAGGCCCCGGGCCACCGACCACAGCGTGTCGCCGGGCTGCACGATGTGGACGCGGGCTGGGCTCGGCTCGGCTGCCGACGTGAGCACCGGGGCAGGAGGTTCGGTGGCCTGCCCGGCACCGGCGAGGGAGCCGGCGCCGAGCAGGGTCCCGCAGACGGTGATGGCCGAAAGGACCAGCACCGCCCGCCACCGACGGACCGCCGCCGAGGGCGGGCGGCGGCCCGTCGGCCAGCCTCCGGGGAGGTGGAGGGGGGCGATCACCCTCGTTGCGGCGATGGCGATCACGGGATCCTCCTCGGGGGTGGCAGCGGGACGAACATGCGTTCGTTGCCCCCAGTGAGCCACGAACAGGCGTTCGCCGTCAAGTGCTTCCTGGTCCAGGGGCATGCCACCAGCATCCCGACCGGTGTGACAGCGACGGTGCCGTCCCGCCGCGGGCGGTCACGAACAGGTGTTTGCCTCAGGCCGCCCGCTCTGGTAGAACAGGCGTTCGACGCCCGTGGTGGGCGTCCCCAAGAGCAACCGAGCGAGGAGCGCACCGTGGCCGAGGTCCTGACCGGCAAGCGACGTCAGATCCTGGATGTGATCGCAGTGCACCTGCGCAGCCGCGGCTACCCGCCATCGGTCCGCGAGATCGGTGAGGCCGTGGGCCTGGCCTCCTCGTCCACGGTGCACGCCCACCTGGCCACGCTGCAGAGAGAGGGCTACCTCAAGCGCGACCCGGCCAAGCCCCGGGCCCTCGAGGTCACCTACGACCCCCACTCGGGCGTCACCGCCGAACGCCGTCCGGTGCGCCACGTGCCCCTCGTGGGCGACGTGGCCGCCGGTACCGGCGTGCTGGCCGACGAGCGGATCGAGGAGCTGCTCCCCCTGCCGGAGGACCTCACCGGCCCTGGCGACCTCTACCTCCTGCGGGTGCGGGGCGATTCGATGGTCGACCTCGGCATCCTCGACGGCGACCACGTGGTCGTGCGCAGCGACGTCGAGCCGACCAGGGGCGACGTCGTGGTGGCGGGGATCCCGGGCGACGAGGCCACGGTCAAGACCTGGAGCCGCAAGCAGGGCAAGATCGTCCTCC
>JBBPYZ010000068.1:0-13406 GCA_038199465.1 Acidimicrobiales bacterium
GACCTCGGCCCTCGGCGGCCCGGCGGCGTGGGCGGCCCTGGGCCAGAGCGGCCCCGCAGAGCGGGGGGCACTGGGCCAGAGCGGCCCCGCAGAGCGGGGGACACCGGGTGGGCCCCGCCCGGCCGGCGGCCGAACCTGCCCGTAGGTGTGGTGGCGGCGACGGCGGAGCTGCAGCGGGCCCTGCTGGCCCAGGTCAGGCGCGACTTGCCGTGGCGCCGGACCCGAGACCCGTGGGCGGTGCTGGTGAGCGAGGCCATGCTGCAGCAGACCCAGGTGCTGCGGGTGGAGCCCCGGTGGGCCCGCTTCCTCGGCCGGTTCCCCACCCCGTCGGCGTGTGCCGAGGCCACGGTCGGATCGGTGGTCGCCGAATGGGCCGGCCTCGGCTACAACCGCCGGCCCGTGGCCCTGCACGCCGCGGCGGTGGCCTGCGTGGCCCGCCACGGGGGCGGCGTGCCCGACGTCCTCGAGGACCTGCTGGCCCTGCCCGGCGTGGGGCCCTACACCGCCCGGGCCGTGCTGGCCTTCGCCTACGAGCGGGACGTGGGTGTGCTGGATGTGAACGCGGCCCGGGTGCTGGCCCGGGCGGTGGCCGGGCGGCGGCTGACCCTGGGCGAGGCCCAGGCGGTGGCCGACGCCAGCGTGCCCGAGGGCCAGGGATGGGCCTGGAACCAGGCCGTGCTCGATCACGGCGCAACGGTGTGCCGGAAGGTGGCGCCGATCTGCGATCGGTGCGTCGTGGCCGGGTGGTGCCGGTGGCGGGCCGTCGGCGGCCCCGACCCGGCCGACACCGGGAACCGCCAGTCGCGGTTCGAGGGCTCGGACCGCCAGGGCCGGGGACGGCTGGTCGCCGCCCTGGTGGACGGACCCGTCTCCCAGGTTCACCTGGCCGCCACATGCGGCTGGCCCGACGACGAGGCGCGAGCTGCGGCGGCGGCCGCCGGGCTGGTCGCCGACGGCCTGGCCACCTGGGACGCCGAAGAAACGTCGTTCCACCTCCCCTGAGCCCTCTAGCGACCTCGCCCCTCTGAGGAGCTCACGCCTCGGCACCCGACGTCTGGTTCCTCTGAGGAGCCGGAGGGCCACCAACGCTGCTACAGCTCCTCTGAGGAGCTGGTGGCGTCGCTTCTGACAGAGTTGACGACTCTGAGGAACCAGGCCCCCGCGTTTGGCCCCGTGGCTCCTCAGAGGCAACGGGGCCTTTGGCGGCCACCGGGGCAGGCGTGGCGCCGATGGCTGGGCCCACGGGCGTGCCCGAGGCAGGCTGGAGGGGTGGCGGCCCTGGCAACCCGATCGACCGTGTCAGGCCGGGCCGTCGGCGGGCTGGTAGCCACCGCCCTCGGCGTGGGGGCGGTGGTCGTCGCCGGCCCGAGCGCCCGGCCGGCGCTGGTGGCCGCCGCCCTGGGCGTGGCCTTCGCCGGGTTCGCCGTGGTGCATCACACCCTGCGGGCCGGCGGCGGCCTCCCCATCCGCCTGGTCCTGGCCGCCGGCGCCGCCCTCACCGCCCTGTGCGTGGTCATGCCCCCGGCCGGCTCCAAGGACGTGGCCTCCTACGCCCTCTACGGCCGGATGGTCAGTGAGTACGGGGAGAACCCCTATGCCACCGTCCCCGACGATCACCCCGACGACCCCTGGTACCCCGACGTCTCGACCCGCTGGCGCCAGACGCCGTCGGTGTACGGCCCGGCCTTCACCGTGCTGTCGGCGGCCATCACCGGCGTGGGCGGCGGGCACCGCACCGTGGTGCGCCTGCTCTTCCAGGCCTCGGCCGGCCTGGCCCTGCTGGCCGCCGCCCTCGCCGTGGCCCGCCTCACCGGCGACGCCGCGGCCACGGCCTTTGTCGCCCTGAACCCGCTGCTGCTGGCCAGCGTGGTGAACGGGGCCCACAACGACGCCCTCGTCGGCGCCGCCCTGCTCGCCGCCTGCCTGGCGGCCCGGCGACGTTGGTGGGTGACGGCGGGGGTGCTTGTGGCCGTCGGGGCCGGCGTCAAGGTGGCGGCGGTGCTGGCCGTGCCCGCCCTGGCTGCCTGGGTGTGGCACCACCACGGCCGCCGCGCCGCCACCGTCGTGGCCGGCACCGCCGCGGCGCTGCTCGCCGCCAGCCACCTGGTCTTCGGCCCGGTGGCGGTGCTGCGGGCCCTGGCCGAGGCCGGACAGCAGGGCTCCCGCAGCTCGGTGTGGCGCCTGGCCTTCGACCACGGCCCCGACCGCCTCGTCGGCCTGGTGGCCATCGCCGCCAGCGTCGCCCTCGGCACATTCCTGGTCCGCCGCCACCTCGATGACCCCCGTCCCGAGGTGGCGGTGGTCGCGGCCCTCGTCGGCTACCTGCTCGTCGGCTCCTACGTCCTGCCCTGGTACCACGCCTGGCTCCTCCTCCCCGTGGCCGTCGCCTGGCGCAGCCGCCTCGCCCTCGGCGCCACCGCCGCCTCGGCCGTCCTCCTCCTCGGCTACACCTGGCCCCCCGGCGACCACACCCCGGTCGGGCTCGTCCTGCGTGCGGTGTCCTACTGGGCCGCGCCCGCGGTGGCGCTGACCGTGGCGGCGGCGCTCCTGCTCCAAGCCCGCCGAGCGCCAGCACAGGGCGTGGTCGCCAGCCCCTGGTCCAGCCCGCCGGACTGAAGGGTTACATCCAACCGGGCGGGGCTCCCAGGTGGGAGTCGAGTCTGGAAGAGGTGCGTGCCGCGGATCCCGATGTGCGCAAGCTGGAGGAGCTCATCGTGCACGTGGCGAACGTCTTCAAGGATGACAAGGCTGCGGGTGCGACGAAGCTCAACATCGCCCATTGTCAGTACGTCCCTCCGGGAGGTCGGAGCAGGGGAGCGGGCGCAGTGGCAGTATGAGGCAGTGACCGCAGACCAGGCGAGTCCTGACCGGGGTCATCCTGCTGCCCCGTCATCAGCATGAGGGTCGTCCATGCTTGGTTCTGGTGGGGCAGCCACGTGGTGGCGCTGAATCCGGTTGCATGACACCGGTCCTTGCTGATCGGATCCAGAACGTGACGACGAACACTGAGTCCATGTCCGCTGCACAAGTCATGCATGAGATGGTCGCTGCCTTCGACAGCGGGGACCTCAGCCGCGTGGAGGAACTTCTCGATCCGGGGTACATCGACCACCAGGGACTCGGCCCCGAATCTCGGCCCATGATCGGAGTCGAGGGGTTCCGCACGGTCGTTGAAGCGGCAAGGCGCGGCTACTCCGATTTGTCCGTCACAATTGCTGATCTCATCGAGGCCCCGGACCGCGTTGCTGCCCGACTGCTCTGGAAGGGCCGACGGCCATCTGGCGAGGAGGCCGAACGTGAAGGTCTGGATATCATCCGAGTCCAGAATGGCCGCGCCGTAGAACATTGGGGTGGCCGCTCATAGGTGCTAGTTTCGGCCGAGCCTCGGCTGCCCGTCCTCGTCACGACGGCGTATGTAGGTGGTGTTCTTTGACCCTGGATAGTCGGTAGGAGCAGCGCACGAGACGGCTACGGGGGGATGATTTGAGTTGCGAGCTGGCCGAGACAGTGGATCATCGGCGGAAACCACCGGTGGAACCCACCGCCGCTTGCTTCACCACAAGGCTCCTGCCCTCAGTGGTTGTGACGACGAGGAATGGTTCGGCGCGATCAACGCCATCTTCCTGCGAGCCGCGCAGGTCGAGGTGTCGGGCAACACCACCCCGAGGACGCTAAGTCGGCTTGGCAGACGCACGGTGGGTCGGGTACTGCGCCGATGCACGCTGGGCCGTCTGGCTAGGCGGCTATGCACCCACCGCCTATAAGGGTAGACTGGCCAGGTGACGGTCAGGGAGTTGCGTCGCCGACTCCGGGCGGCGGGATGCGTGGAGATCCGCCAGCGGGGCTCGCATCTGGTCGTCAGGTGCGGGAGCTGCCAGACCGTGGTCCCGGTCCACTCGGGCGACATCTCGGCCGGCACCTTCGCAGCATCGAGAAGGCACTGGAGCCCTGTCTAGGAAAGAGGTGGCTGTCATGAAAAAGCCGGTCTACACCGCGGTGTTCGAGCGCGGCCGCGACGACTTTTGGGAGGTCGAGCTCGCAGAAGAGCCACGGGTGCACACCTTTGGGCGCACCCTGACCAAGGCCAGGGCGTACATCCGCGAGGCCACCGCCGTCTGGTTCGATGTCGACGAGTGTGCCTTCGACCTGGTTGAGGAGATGAGGCTGCCCAAGGCCGTGAAGGACCGGCTGGCGAAGGCCCTCAGTGAACGCGCCCGCGCCGAGGCGGCGAACCGATCGGCCCTGAGTACCACCCGGGAGGCCGCCGAGGCCCTGGTGCGAACGAGCCACCTCAGCACCCGCGACGCGGCCGAACTCCTGGGCCTCTCCCACCAGCGGGTCCAGCAGCTCCTCGTCGGATGAGCGCGCGGGCCGCCGTCGGGGGTTCCGGCCGGTGCGTACCGCACGGCCGAGCGGTCGAAGGCGCCTGAAGACGCCCCACGGAGCGGTCGTCCCGGCCGAGCCCTCAGAAGGCCACCCGAAGGACGGTCGCCCCCGCAGGGCCCTGGTCGCCCCGGTCGGCTCGGGCCTCGCTCACCACCACCGTGCCCCGGCCGGCGCTCGGGCGGGTGAAGGTGACCGTGGCCTCGAAGGGCAGGACCTCGGTGCCGCCGCCCATGCCGAAGGAGCGGCCGAGGGGGACGGTGGCCCCGTCCCTGCGCACCTCGACCTCGACCTGGCCCTCGAAGGCCTGGGCCCGGCCCCGCACGGTGAGCGGCGACGAGATGGTGGCGCCGGCCGCCGGCTGGTCGATCTGGATGCTGGGGGCGGCGCAGCCGAGCACGACCCAGCCCCGGCCGTCGATGCGCCGGAGGCTGACGACGGTGGTCAGGCCGGCCGTGGGCAGGGGTCGAAGGTCGACTGTGGCGTCGGCACCGTTCACCCGGGGCGTCCCGAGCTGGGGGGTGCCCATCCCGAGGAAGCGGCGGGCGAAGTCGGTGGCGGCCTGGGCGGGCGTGGAAAAGGCGGTAGCGGAGCCGGCGGGCGGCCAGACAGCCTCGGCGGGCAGCGGCGCGAGCGGCGCCTTGGTCGACGTGGTCCGGGCCACGGTCGTGGTGGAGGCGGCCATCGCCGAGGTCGGCACCGCGACGGCCGAGGTGGTGGGCGCCACCAGCCCGGTGGTGGTGGTCGCCTCCGGCTCGGTCGTGGTGGAGGACCGATCGGGCCCCGCCACCACGTTGGGCCCGCGGTCGTCGGATCGGGCCGCCATCGACAGGGCGCCCAGGGCCACCAGGACTACCAGCGCACCGCCGCCCAGCCGGGTGCGGCGCCTCCGGCGGGCGGCGGCCAGCCGGCGCCCCAGGCCGGGCTCGTCGGACGCCCCCACGTCGACGGCCGAGGCCCGGGCCCCGAGGGCGTCGCGCAGCTCCCCCTCGATCCCGCTCACCGCTCCTCCCCGAGCGTGCGGGCCACGGCGGCGAGGCCGCGCGAGGCGTGCACCTTGACGCTGCCGGCGCTGATGCCGAGGGTGGCGGCGATGTCGGCCTCGGTCAGGTCCATCCAGTAGCGCAGCACCACCACCTCCTGCTGGCGACGGGGCAGCCGGCGGACCGCGGCCAGCACTGTGGCCCGCCGGTCGTCGAGCACGGCCTCGTCCTCAGGGGTGGCAGGCGCGGGCGGCGCGGTCCACCCGAGCCGGCTGACCACCCGTCGGTGGCGCAGCCGGGAGCGGGCCGCGTTCAGCACGGCGCTGCGCAGGTAGGCGGGCACCTTCTCCGGGTCGACGGCGCCGCGGCGGAGGTGGAGGGCGACAAAGGCGTCCTGCACCACCTCCTCCCGGACCCCGGGCTCGTCGAGGAGCAGGCCAGCGAGGCGGACGAGGTCGGCCCGGTGGGCGCGGTACAGCTGCTCGACGTCCTCCCACCCCTGCACTCCGAGTGCCACCACAGCCACCACGCTCCACTGACGTCCACGTCGACCCGCAGGTTGACGCGCACCGGCACGATCTGCGCCGGTGACGACGACCAGTGAACACCCGGACGGCCCGAGGCTCCGGCGTCGCCTTGGGGACCCGGGCCCGACGTGTAGGTTCCGTCCGGTGCCCGGCTTCGACGCTGCGACCTTTCGCACGGTCCTCGGCCACTTCTGCTCGGGGATCACCGTCGTCACCGCCTTCCACGACGGCGAGCCGGTGGGGCTCACCTGTCAGTCGTTCTCCTCGGTCTCGCTCGACCCGCCGCTGGTGCTGTTCGTCCCGGCCCGGGCGTCCCTGTCCTGGCCCCGCATCCGGGCTGCCGGGCACTTCTGTGCGAACGTGTTCGACCAGGATCAGGAGGAGCTGAGCCGGCGCTTCGCCATCAAGGGGGCCGACAAGTTCGCCGGCGTGGGGTACCGGCCCGGCCCGAGCGGCGCCCCCGTCCTCGACGGCTGCCTGGCCACGATCGACTGCGAGATCGAGGCCGTCCACGAGGCCGGCGACCACGACATCGTGATCGGAAGGGTCCTCGACCTAGCGGTGGGCGACGGCGGCAGCCCTCTGCTGTACTTCCGGGGCGGCTACGGCCGGTTCACGGTCTGAGGCGCGTGCCGATCACGCCGGCCACGGCCGAGCCCACACCCATCCCCGGGTTGCACGTCGTGCGCACCAAGGTGGCCGAGGACGACCGGGGCGCGGTACGAGAGATCTTCCGGCCCAGCGCCCTGGCCGAGCTGGGCCTGCCGAGCCTGTCGGTCCAGCAGGTCAACCTCACCTTCAGCCTGGCCGGGGCCGTGCGCGGCATCCACGCCGAGGACATGCACAAGCTGGTGGGCGTCGCCTCGGGCGAGGCGTTCGGGGTGTGGGTCGACCTGCGGCCCGGCCCCGGTTTCGGACGGCTCGTGACCCTGCCGCTGGTGCAGGGGGTGCAGGTGCTGGTGCCGCCGGGGGTCGGCAACGGCCTCCAGGCCCTGACCGCCTGCGAGTACCTGTACTGCTTCGACCAGGAGTGGCAGCCGGGCATGGCCGGCGCCTGCGTCCACCCGCTCGACCCCGACCTGGCCATCGCCTGGCCCCAGCCGGTGGACCCCACCGACCCGGCGCAGTTGTCGGCCAAGGACGCGTCCCAGCCCTCGCTGGCCCAGCTCCGCGCCGCCTTCACGCCCTGAGCGGGTCACATGCCGGCCTTGGTCAGATGCCGGCCTTGAAGGTGTCGCAGGCGCTGGGGGCGCCGTCCTCCAGCCCCTGACGAAGCCAGCGGACCCGTTGGTCGGCGGTGCCGTGGGTGAACGACTCGGGGTTCACCTTCCGGCCCGCGGAGCGCTGCAGGCGGTCGTCGCCGATCTGACCGGCGGCCCGGATGGCCTCCTCGGGGTCGTCGGGCGCCAGGCGGATCGTCTTCGCCCGCTGGGCGGTGTTGGCCCACACCCCGGCGTAGCAGTCGGCCTGCAGCTCGGTGCGCACCGACAGCTCGTTCTCCCGGCTCGGCTTCTTGCGCACGGCGGCGGCCACCTGATCGTTGGTGCCCAGCACCCGCTGGATGTGGTGGCCGACCTCGTGGGCGACGACGTAGGCCTGGGCGAAGTCGCCGGGCGCCCCCAGGTCCCGGCGCAGCTCCTCGAAGAAGGTGAGGTCGAGGTACACCCGCTGGTCGGCGGGGCAGTAGAAGGGGCCGGCGGCCGAGCTGCCCACCCCGCAGCCGGTCTGGGTCTGGCCGCGGTAGAGGACCAGGGTGGCGGGCTGGTAGCGCTGGCCGGCGGTGGCGAAGATACTGCTCCAGGTCTTCTGGACATCTTCAAAGGCGCAGGTGGCAAACACGTCGATGCGGCCCTGGGGCCCGGAGCCGGCCTGGCAGCTCTGCCCGACGAGATCGCTCGACACCGGAGTGGCGGCCGCCCCGAAGCCGGGGTCCGACATCCCGAACCCGGTGCCTCCGCCGCCGAGCGGGTTCCCCCCGAGCAGCAGGGCGATGACGATCCCGATCAGGCCGACGACCCCGCCCCCGGCGATCACGCCTCCGCCGGGGAACCGGCCGCCGCCCCTGAGGTCGCTGAGGTTCCCGCCGCCGACCGTCGCGTCATCGTCGAACTCCATGGGCCCTTGCTACCCCGGTCGTGGCCCCGGCTCCCAGCACCACCCGCGGGATGCTTCCGGTCGTCACGGGCCACCACCCGGCTCTACGGTGCCGGTGCCCGCAACCTCGCCCGCAACATCGCAACGTCGCCCGCAACATCATCGAGGAGAGCATCTGGTGGTCTCGTCACCCGCAGCCCAGTTCGACGCGCAGGACCGGTGGGACTTCTCGGACCTGTCGGCCCTGTTCATCAACTGCACCCTGAAGCGCTCGCCCGAGAAGTCGAACACCCAGGGGCTCGCCGAGATCGCCATCGGCGTCATGCGCCGCCAGGGCGTGGCCGTCGAGACGATCCGGGCCGTCGACCACCACATCCCGGTGGGGGTCTACAGCGACATGACCGAGCACGGGTGGCCCTCCGACGACTGGCCCGCCATCCACCGCAAGGTCATGGCCAGCGACATCCTGGTGCTCTGCACCCCCATCTGGCTGGGCGACAAGTCCTCCATCTGCACCAAGGTGGTCGAGCGGCTCTACGGCGGCTCCTCCGACCTGAACGAGGCGGGCCAGTACGCCTACTACGGCCGGGTCGGGGGCTGCCTGGTGACCGGCAACGAGGACGGGGTGAAGCACTGCGCCATGAACCTGCTCTATTCGCTCCAGCACCTCGGCTACACCATCCCGCCCCAGGCCGACGCCGGCTGGATCGGCGAGGCCGGCCCCGGCCCCTCCTACCTCGACCCGGGCTCGGGTGGCCCCGAGAACGACTTCACCAACCGCAACACCACCTTCATGGCCTGGAACCTGCTGCACGGGGCCCGGATGCTGAAGGACCAGGGCGGCATTCCGGCCCACGGCAACCAGCGCTCGAAGTGGGTCGCCCACTCCTAGATCGAGCAGGTGCCGGAGAAGAGCGAGGTGACGGTGCCGGTCGGTTCCGGGCCGGTGAGGGTGCCCCCGAGGTTGGTGCCCTTCACCAGGAAGACCGGCGCCTCGTCGGGCTCGGCCCCCGGGCGGAGCGTGAAGGCGGCGCCGTAGGCCGTGCGCAGCGCGGCCAGGGTGGTGCCAACGGTGGCGCCGGCGGGGGTGGAGAGCGACGTGCTGGTGCTGCGCCACCCGGAGAGCTTCCCCCCGGTCATCCCCAGGCGGAAGCCCGCCCACGCCGTCTCCCCCTGGGCGCCGATGCAGGCCGAGTCGGTGGCCGGGTCAGCCAGCGGGCGGCCGAGGGCGGCGGTGACGGCGGCGACCGCCTCCTTCGACGGCGCCCCTACCCGGGTGACGCCCAGGTCGTCGCCGCCGAGCCGCAGGTCGGCCGGCTTCGGCTTGGACGTCGAGGGAGGTGTCGAAACGGGCACCGACCTCTCGGGAACGGTCGTGGACGGCACCGGTGCCGTCGAGGCCTCGGTGGTCACGGGCCCGGTCCCGATCGTCGTGGACCCCCCGCCGTCCCCGCCACCGGGCTGGCGGTCCCGGGACCGGTCGAGCACCAGGAAGCCGATGAGCAGACTGAGGGCGAGCCCGACAATGAGGAGGAGGGAGCGCCGACGCCGGCCGTGCCCGCCGCCGGTCTCGGGGGATCGGCCCTTGGCGGCCACCTAGGCCCCCTCGAGGGCGTTGAGGACAAAGGCGTACACCAGGGCCTCGTCCCGCCAGGCGTCGTAGCGGCCCGACGGGCCGCCGTGCCCGGCCCCCATCTCGGTCTTGAGGTAGACGGGCCGGCCGCTGGTGGTGTGCTCGCGCAGGCGCTGCACCCACTTGGCCGGCTCCCAGTAAGAGACCCGGGGGTCGTTCAGCCCGCCCGTGGCCAGAACCGTCGGGTAGGGGGCGTCGTGCACGTTGTCGTAGGGCGAGTACGACCGCATGTAGGCGTACACCTCCGGGTCGTGGAGAGGGTCGCCCCACTCCTCCCACTCGGTGACGGTGAGGGGCAGGCTGGGGTCACAGATGGTGGAGAGGCAGTCGACGAAGGGGACCTCGGCCACCGCCGCCCGGCACAGGTCGGGCCGCAGGTTCAGCACCGCCCCGATCAGCAGGCCGCCGGCCGAGGCCCCGCGGATGGCCAGGCGGTCGGGGGTGGTGTAGCCCGAGGCGACGAGGTGGTCGGCGCAGGCGACGAAGTCGGTGAAGGTGTTGGTCTTGCGCAGCAGCTTCCCGTCGTCGTACCACGGCCGGCCCAGCTCGCCGCCGCCCCGGATGTGGGCGATGGCGTAGACGACGCCCCGCTCGAGCAGCGACAGGCGCAGCGACGAGAAGCCCGGGTCGATGCTGGCCTCATAGGAGCCGTAGCCGTACAGCAGGCACGGGTTCGACCCGTCGAGGGTGAGGCCCCGCCGGTGCACGTAGGTGATCGGCAGCTGCGTCCCGTCGCCGGCCGTGGCCCACAGCCGGCCGCACTCGAAGCGCGCCGGGTCGTAGCCGCCGAGGACCGGCTGCTGCTTGAGGAGCCGCCGCTCGCCGGTGGCCACGTCCTCCTCGTAGACGGTGATCGGGGTCACCGGCGAGGTGTACGAGAAGCGCAGGACCCCGGTGTCGAACTCGGGGTTGGACGATCCGCCCACGGCGTACACCGGCTCGGGCAGCTCCAGCAGGCGGTCGGCGCCGGTGACCCGGTCGATGATGCGGGCCCGGAGCAGCGCCTCGGCTCGCTCGAAGACCACCAGGTGGCCGGCGAACGCCTCGACGCCCTCCAGCTTCACGCCCGGCTGGTGGGGGCGCACCACGGTCCAACGGTCGCGGCCCGGGTCGAGGGTCGGCGCCTCAACCAGGGCGAAGTCGACGGCGCCGTCGGCGTTGGTGGTGATCAGGAAGCGGTCGCCGGCATCCTCGACCGAGTACTCCAGACCCTCCTCGCGGGGGTGGATGCAGCGCAGGGCCCCGAGCGGCTCCGCGGTGGGCAGGAACCAGCACTCGCTGGTCACCTTCGACGACGACTCGACGAAGACCACCCGCTCGCTGCGGGCCCGGTCGACGCTCACGAAGTAGCGCTCGTCGGGCTCGGTGAAGATGCAGACATCGGTCGCCGGGTCGGTCCCCACGACGTGGCGCCACACCTGGAACGGGCGCATGGCCGCATCGCACAGCGTGTAGAGGAAGGTGTCGTCGTCCAGCCAGGCCGTGCCGTAGTAGGTGCCCTCGATGGCCTCCGCCAGGTTCTCGCCGGTGCCCAGGTCCCGCACCCCGAGGGTGTGCAGCTCGTCGCCGTCGAAGTCGGTGCTGAACAGCAGCCGCCCGGCCGAGGGGCTGACGTCGAGGGCGCCGATGGAGAAGTAGGGGCTGTCGCCGGCCTCGGTGTTGCCGTCCAACAGCACGTCCCACGGTCCCTCGGGCCCGACCGTGGACCGGGACCAGATGGGGTACTGGCACCCCTCCTCGGTGCGGGTGGCGTACCACCAGCCGTGCTTGCGGTAGGGGACCGACAGGTCGGTCTCGAGGATGCGGGCCTTGATCTCGTCGAACAGCTCGGCCTGCAGCCCCTCGGTGGCGGCCAGGCCATCGGCCACGTAGGCGTTCTCCGCCTCCAGGTGGGCCAGCACCTCGGGTTCGGCCCTGGCGTCGTCACGCAGCCACGCCCACTCGTCCACCCGCTCGTCGCCGTGGAAGCGGAGGAGCGTGGACCGCTTCGGGGCGACGGGCGGCTTGGGCACCGGACCATCGTAGAGAGTGCAACCTCACAGGTCGGGCGCCCTCCCGCCGATGGGCTGGGTGTGCACACCAGGGAGGCAACCCATCTGCAGGCGCTGCGGTCCGAGCTGTCGGTCGAGCGGGAGCGGGCGAGGCGGCTGGAGGCCCAGCTGCGCAACCTGGCCGACCACGACCCGGTCACCGACCTGCTCAACCACCGCAACGTCGTTCACGAGATCGACCACCACCTGGCCGGCTGCGCCCGCTACGGCGCCGAGGGGGCCTTCCTGCTGGTCGGCCTCGACGGCCTGGCCGCCATCACCTTGGCCGACGGCCAGGAGGCGGCCGACCGGGCCCTGGCCGCACTGGCCGACGTCGTCGCCGACCGACTGGGGGGCATCGACGTCGTGGGCCGGTGGGACTCCGACGAGCTGGCCGTGCTCCTCCCCCGGGCGGCGGAGGCCGAGGTCGCTGTGGTGGCGGCCGGCCTGGTTCGCCTGATCGGCGAGACGGGCGCTCGCCGAGCCGACGGCGGAGGAGTCACCGCCTCGATCGGGGTCGCCGCGGTCACGGGCGGGCTCGTCGAGGCCTCTCAGCTGGTGGGCAGGGCGAGACAGGCCATGGAACGGGTGCGGGCCCGGGGCGGTCACGACTGGGCGGCGGCCATCCAGGAGGCGCCCGCGACCTAAACCCGACCCGGGGGATGGGTTGCGGACCGGGGGTTGTTACTATGGCCGTAGTGCAAATCCCTCTGGAGGAGCCCACATGACCTCAGTCACCGATCTCGACCTCGGCAAGTACGCACTCGGGTGGAGTGATGCCGAGGACTACGTCTTCAAGCCCAAGCGGGGCCTCGACCTCGACATGGTGCAGGACATGTCGTGGATGAAGGGCGAGCCCGACTGGATGCGGGAGTTCCGGCTCCGCTCACTCAAGAGCTTCGAGAAGCGCCCGATGCCGTCGTGGGGCGGCGACATGTCGCAGATCTTCTTCGACGACATCTACTACTACATCAAACCCACGGCGGGTCAGGTCGACACCTGGGACGCCCTGCCCGACTCGGTGAAGAACACCTACGAGAAGCTGGGTATCCCCGAGGCCGAGCGCAAGTACCTGGCCGGCGTCACCGCCCAGTACGAGTCCGAGGTCGTCTACCACCGCAACCGCGAGGACCTCGAGCAGCTCGGCGTGCTGTTCATGGACATGGACACCGCCCTGCGCGAGCACCCCGAGATCGTCAAGAAGTACTTCGGCAAGATCATCCCGCCGAACGACAACAAGTTCTCGGCCCTCAACTCGGCCGTCTGGTCGGGCGGAAGCTTCATCTACATCCCGCCCGGGGTGAAGGTCGACCAGCCCCTCCAGGCCTACTTCCGCATCAACGCCGAGAACATGGGCCAGTTCGAGCGGACGCTGATCATCGCCGATGAGGGCAGCGAGGTGCACTACCTCGAGGGCTGCTCGGCTCCGGTCTACACCTCCGACTCGCTCCACTCGGCGGTCGTGGAGATCGTGGTGGGCAAGCAGGCCCGGGTCACCTACACCACCATCCAGAACTGGTCGAACAACGTCTTCAACCTGGTCACCAAGCGGGCCCGGGTCGAGGCGGAGGGCCACATGGCCTGGATCGACGGCAACATCGGCAGCCGCCTCACCATGAAGTACCCGGGCGTGGTCATGGTCGGCCCCAAGGCCTCGGGCGAGGTGCTCTCGGTGGCCTACGCCGGCGCCGGCCAGCACCAGGACACCGGCGCCAAGATGGTCCACGCCGCCCCGGAGACCACCAGCACCATCATC
>JBBPYZ010000069.1:0-6061 GCA_038199465.1 Acidimicrobiales bacterium
GACCGGGGGGCCTTCAGCCGCCACCAGGCCGGGTCGGCGTCCGGAGGGCCGCGGGGCCGGGTCAGCAGCCGGGCGCACTCCTCCTCGGCCCAACCCCGCCGCCCCCGCTCCTCCAGCTGGTGGCACAGGCGGCGGTGGAGCTCGAGGAGGTGGGCGACATCGGCGGCGCCGTACTGCTTCTGCCCGGCGGTGAGCGGCCGGCGCGACCAGTCGGTGAGGCGGTCGGCCTTGGGGAGCCGGACGCCGACCTCGTGCTCCACCAGATTCGACAGCGACGGCGACGACAGGCCGAGGAACCCGGCGGCCAGCTGGGTGTCGAACAGCCGGCCCGGTCCCCGACCGCAGGCCCGGTCGAGCACCTCGAGGTCCTGGTCGGCGGCGTGGGCCACGGCCGTGCCCGGCCCGGCCAGCACGGCGGCGAAGGGCCCCACGTCGACGGCCAGCGGGTCGACCAGGGCGATGCCGCCGGGCCACGCCACCTGCAGCAGGGCCAGGTGGGGGTAGTACGTCTTCTCCCGGTGAAACTCGGTGTCGAAGGCCCACAGGGGCTGGTCGGCCAGCCGGGCCACGAGGTCACCGAGGGCGGCGGCGGTGCCGACCCAGAGGGGCTCGTCGGCGGCGGTGGTGAGGATGTCGTCAGCCATGCTGGAGGCCGATCCTGGCAGGCCGGCGAGCCTCGGAGCGCCCGATCTCAGCGCGACCTGTCACGAAATCGGGGACACGGCGCGCTGACCTCACCGCGGCGGGCATCGGGCCGCGGCACCCGGGGTCATGGCTCACTCAGGTAGCGCCGGTGCTCGGGCTTCACCTCGGAGCCGATCACCCGGGCGGCCTGCGCTGGGCCGAGGGGGGAGAAGGTGGCCTCGGCCCCGACCGACAGCTTGCCGGTGGGAACGCTGACGATGGTGGCGGTGGCGTGCACCCCGGCATCGTCCCGCCCGGTGATCGTGGCCTCGACCCGGTAGGGGCGACCCAGGCGTACGGGCCGCACGAAGCGGTGGGCGTTGGTGGCGGTGAGGGCCCAGACCTCGGCCACCGCGATCGTGGCCCAGCCCATGGCCTCGTCGCACAGGGTCATGAGGATGCCGCCGTGCACGAGAGCCGGCGGTCCGCTGAACCCCTCGCCAAGGTTGAACTCGGCGAAGACGGTTGCCGCCTCGTCGTCATGGAAGAACGGGATGCGCAAGCCGTGGCTGTTCCTCTCGTCGCACACAAAGCACAGCGAGTCGAAGCCCCAGCCCTCGTTGGTGAGTGGGATGACGGTCACGGGCTGACCGGCTCGGCCGGGGTCGGTGGCGGCCGGCGCAGCTCGAGGTACACCGCCTTCACCGCCCCCACAACGGGGATGACGAGGAGCGCCCCCACCACCCCGCCGGCGGCCACCCCGATCAGGGCGGCGACCATGGTGACTGGCGGGGACAGCTTCACGGCGTTGCCGATGAGCAGCGGCTGGATGAGGTGGTTCTCGATATTCATGTAGACCAGGAAGACCAGACCGGCGGCCGCTCCGGTGCCGGGGCCCTTGCTGAGCCCGAGGAGGATGAAGGGCACGGCCCCGAAGAGCCCGCCGATCTGGGGCACCAGGTTCCACAGCGTGACGTTGACCGCCGCCAGCGGCGCCAGCGGCACGCCCAGCACCAGCCCGGTGATCAGGTTCACCACACCGGCCAGCACGGCCACGCTCACCGAGCCGGCCACGTAGCGGCCCACCACCTCGTAGGCCGTGCGGGCCAGGCGGTCGGCCTGGGACCGACGGCCGACGGGGACCAGCCGGCGGGCGGAGCGGACCAACCGCTCGCCGTCGACGAGGAGGGTGGTGGCGAGCAGGAGGGTGGCGAAGGCCAGCACGGCGGCCCCGACCAGCGACCTCCCGGTCCGGGTGAGCGGGCTGGTGTCGCCGGTGAGCCGGGCCGGCAGCTCCCGCACGGCCTCGTCGAGCTTGGCCGGCACGTCGGCCTCGACCAGGCGGCGCCCGACGACGGGCAGCTCACCGAGATCCTGGACGACCGAGGGCAGGTCGGACGACAGGTTCCGGGCCTGGCGCACCGCCGGCGGGACGAGGAGGGTGACGACCAGGGCCAAGGCGGCGAACAACCCGGCCAGGACCGTGGCCACGGCCAGGCCCCGACGGACGCCCAGCCGGCGCTGGACCAGCGCCACCAGCGGGTTCAGGGCCAGGGCGGCAAGGGCGGCTATCCCGATCGCCGTGGCCGTCCGCGGGATCGAGCGGACCAGGCTGGTGGTCAGGGCCAGGCCGAACACCGAGGCCAGGACGACGGCGATGGTGCCGGGCGACAGGTCGACCGGAGGGGTCGCCATCCTCCCTTCCCGCTCATCGTCGGCGTCCACGACCAGGTCGGTCATCGGCCCCTACGGTAGAGCCCGATGGCCGCCGGGCACGCGACGCTGCGAGTGTCGGCCCGGTCGATCGTGCTCGCCGTGGCCGGGCTGGGCTTCACCTTCCTGGCCCTGCGGATGGCCGTGGCCGCCGAGCGGGTGCTGGGCTGGATCGCCGCAGCTGCCTCGATCGCCCTCCTCCTCACCCCGGTGGTCGAGCGCCTCCACCGCTTCGTGCCCCGGGGCCTGGCCGTCCTGGTGGTCACCCTGGTCTCCCTGGGCGGGGCTGGCCTGGCCGGCTACGGCGTGGGGGCCAGCCTGGTGCGGCAGTACCAGGGCGTGCGCACGGCCATCCCCCAGGCGGTGGAGCGGGTCGAGCAATCCGAGCGGTTCGGCGACGTGGCCCGCGACGCCAAGCTGAGTCAACGGGCCCGCGAGTTCGTCGACGCCATCCCCGAGCGGCTGCGGGGCGGCGAGCCGGCCGAGGCTGTCCGGGCCGCGGCCACCCGGGGGGTGGCCTTCGTCATCACCGCCATTCTCTCCATCTTCTTCCTGCTCCACGGACCCAAGCTGCTCAGCGGCTCCCTGCGCCAGCTCCCCGACCACCTGCAGGAGCCGGTGCGGCGGATCGTCGGCCGGGCCGGAGCGCGGGCCAGCCGCTACGCCCTGCTCACCCTGGCCCAGGCCGTGGTGGCCGGCGTGGTGGGCTACGGGATCGCCCGGGGCCTTGCCGTCCCCGGGGCGGCCGCGCTCGGGCTGTGGCTCGGGATGTGGGCGGTGGTGCCCCTGGTCGGGTCGTTCGTGGGCGCCCTGCCCATCGTGGTCATCGCCGCCGCCCAGAACCCCTGGCACGGCGTGGCCGCCGGACTGTTCTTCGTGGCCTACCAGATCGCCGAGGACGTGCTCTCCCAGCGGGCCATCAACCGCCGGTCCATGCGCCTCGGCCCCTTCCTGACCACCCTGGCCGGCGCCGCCGGCCTCGAGCTGTACGGCCTGGGCGGGGCCCTGGTCGCCACCCTCGCCGTCGCCCTGGTCGTCGCCACCCTGGCCGAGATCGCTGCCCTCCGTGAGCTCTCGGATATCCCCGCGGCCCCGTCCACGCTCGCTTCGGTAGCGCCCGCCCCCGTGCCCGCCGAGGAACCGGGCTGAACGTTGCCTCGTCGCTGCACCAGGCTGAGAGGCATGCGCATCAAGGGACGGACGGCCATCGTGACGGGGGCCAGCTCGGGCATCGGGCGGTCGACCGCGCTGCTGCTGGCCCGGCGGGGGGCGACGGTGGTGGCCGGCGGCCGCAACGCCGAGCGGCTGGCCGAGGTGGCCGCCGCCTCGGAGCGGATCGTCCCCGTGGTCGGCGACGTGCGGTCGGCCGCCGACCGGGCCGCCCTGGTCGAGGCGGCGCTGGCCGTCGACGGCACGGTGGACATCCTGGTCAACAACGCCGGCCTGGGGTGGACGGGCCGCATCCAGTTGATGCCCGAGGCCGAGGTCCGGGCTGTCTTCGAGACCAACGTCCTCGCCCTGATCGATCTCACCCAGCGGGTGCTGCCGGCCATGGCCGAGCAGCGGCGGGGCCACGTCAGCAACATCGCCTCGGTGGTGGGCTTCGTGTCGGGGCCGCCGCTTAGCGTCTACTCGGCCAGCAAGTGGGCGGTGCAGGGCTTCTCCGACGGCCTCCGCCGCGAGCACCTGGGCGGCGGTATCACCGTGTCGTGCATCAACCCGGGCCCGACCTCGTCCCGCTTCCTCCCCCGGGCCATGGCCGCCGACGCGTCCGAGGTGCCGAGCGTGCCGGCCGGCATTCCCCCGTGGCTGGTGGCCTTCGCCGTGGAACGGGGCATCCGCTTCGGCCGCCTGCCCGGCTTCGGCCAGATCACTGTCCCCCGGGCCCTCGGTCTCCTGCGCCTGGCCGAGGTGCCCGGGGTGCGGGCCGCGCTGGACGTGGTGGGCGGCGCCTCCTCCGGTCTGGCCCGCCGACTCGGCAGCTGAGGATCCGCTCGCCTTCCGAACCGATCTGGAGTCAGCCATGAATCGCGTTGACGGGCTGGGATTGTTGGGGAGCCCTCCCCTTGTCACACCTCTGAGCCGGGCCTAAGTTCCTTTTCATCAGCTCCTATCAATCGACAAGCGGTTGCTAGCAGGGGCCGCGATCAATCCCGATCGCACAGAGACAAGGAGGAACGACAGCATGTTTAGCACAATGAAGAAGAAGGCCACGGCGGTTGCATTTGTCGCCGCTGGGGCCCTCACGATCGTCGGCGCAACCAGCGCTCAGGCACACAGCAGCGTTGACGGGTGCCCCTACGGAGCGGTCTGTGTGTACGACACGGACTCCGCATCGCCGCAGTCTCGGGCCATCTTCTACAGCAGCGGGTACCACAACCTCTCCAACGAGTTCGGTTTCCACCGAGTCTTCAACAACCAGTACGGCGGATGGACGTTCCGACTTTGCACGGGATACAACGGCGTGGGGTGTGGCGACCCGGTGAGGCCAGGAAGGTCCGTCTACCAGTACCTCACCCCAATCAACTCGATCACCCTCCAGCCGCCTCCGGCGGAGTGCATTGTCAAAAAGACGTGCTACTGAGCATCCGAGTCAGGGTGGGGAGGGCAATCCCCCCTCACCCTGCACCTGGGCCCGCAGGACCTCCGCCAGGGCGTGGAAGCCGTCCCAGACGTCGACGAAGCGGGTGGTGAGGGCGTGGAGGCCGATGCGGATCAGGTCGGGGGCCCGGAAGTCGGGGACCACGCCCCGGGCCCGCAGGGCCAGGACGAGGGCGGCGGCGTGCTGGTGGCGGACGGCGACGTGGCCGCCGACCCGAGCCACCTCCCGGGGCGAGGCCCAGGTGCAACCGAGCCCGGTCAGCTCCTCGTCGTGGCGCTCCAGGGCCAGGGCGGTGAGGGCCTGGGAGCGGGCCCGGACGCGGTCGATCCCCGCCTCGGCTACCAGGCGGATGCCCTCCTCGGCCACGGCCAGGGCCAGCACCGGGGGGGTGCCCGAGCTCCAGGCCCCGATGCCGTCGACCGGGTCGTAGGCCGGCCCGGTGGCGAACTGGCCCCGCTGGGCCCACCAGCCCCAGATGGGCTGGTGCAGCCGGGCCTGGAGGTCCTCCCGCACCCACAGCCACGCTGGCGCCCCCGGCCCGCCGCACAGGTGCTTGTAGGAGCACCCGGCGGCCAGGTCGGCGCCCAGAGCCGGCAGGTCGAGGGGGACCGACCCCACGGCGTGCGAGCAGTCCCACAGCATCAGGGCGCCAGCGGCGTGGGCGGCGGCGGTGCCGGCCTCGAGGTCGGCCAGGGCCCCGGTGCGCCAGTCGACCACCGAGCGGCAGACCACGGCCACCGGCCCCTCGACCTCGCCCACCCCGCCAGCGGGCAGGTGGACCAGCGGGCGGCCCAGGTGGGCGGCCACGGCCTGGGCCACGAAGCGGTCGGAGGGAAAGTCGTCCGGGTTGACCACCAGGGCGCCCGGGCGATCGGCGCCCGCCGCCCACAGCAGCTTGAACAGGTTGACGGTGGTGGCGTCGGCCATCAGGGTCTCCCCCGGCCGGGCCCCGAGGAAGGCGGCGCCGAGGCGGTCGCCCACCCGGGTGACGTCGTCGGCCCAGCTGGCCCAGCTGCGCACCAGGCCGCCGGCCCACTCCTCCTCGACCACGTGGTGGAGCCGGGCGGCGGCGGCCAGGGGCAGCCGGCCCAGGCTGTTGCCGTTGAGGTAGACGAGGCCGTC
>JBBPYZ010000070.1:0-4776 GCA_038199465.1 Acidimicrobiales bacterium
CGGAAGCGCTCGACGTCGACCCCGGGCGGGATCACCGCCACCGGGGGCAGCAGGGCCGGCCCGCCGACGCAGCGGGCGGCCTGGGCCGCCGGGTAGCCGCCGGCGCAGATGAGCAGGCTGGCACCCCGCACCACCCGGGCCAGCGCCCGGTCGAGCCCGGGCAGGCTGGCGGGCACCGTCACCTCCGCCCCGTGCAGCACCAGGGCGTAGGGCAGCCCGCCAGCTGAGGCGCGGGACAGGGCGGGGCCGACCCAGCCGAGGGGCAGGGCCGGGTCGAGCACGACCAGGGTGGCGCCGTCGAGGCGGGCCTGACGGCGGATGCGGGCGGCGAGGAGGGGGTGGGGCAGCAGGACGGGCTCGACGGTGCGGGTGATCCGCAGGGGGGTGGAGGCGTCAAAGTCGGCGGCACCGGCGTGGGGGGTGGTGAGGACCGACGCCCGTCCGGCCGGGAGGCGCCGCCACAGCTCCCACAGGTAGGACTGGATGCCGCCGAGCTTGGGGGGGAAGTCGTTGGTCACGAGGAGGGAGGCCACGGCGGCTGCCCAACCTAGGTTCGCCTCGTGTCGGCCGAGGAGCCCTGCGCACAGCGCCCCAGCCCATGGCAGGCTGCTCCGGGAAGGTTCCGGAGGAGAGGCCATGGCCAGGCGAGCACAGCAGAGCGCGGTGGCGCGGTGCCCGTGGTGCGACGCCAGCCTTCCTCAGCGGGCCACCGAGTGCCCGCACTGTCAGTTCCCGCTCACCATGGCCGCCGCCGACGGCGGCGGCTTCCGGCCACCGGAGCCGAGCGGCACCAGCTCCACGGCCACCTCGGCCCGTGCCCGCAGCGGCCTCGCTCCCGGCGGCCGCTACGACCCGGCACGGGCCGGGGTCCACGGTGGCCGGGGCCACCGCATCCGGATCGTGGCCTGGCTGCTCGGCCTCACCTCGGTCCTGCTGCTCCTGGCCGGGATCGGGGCGGTGGTCTCGACCTCCTCCCCCGGCGCCCGCAGCGACCGGGAGGCCATCGCCGGCCTGGCCACCGCCCTCCACCGGGCCACCGACGACCCCGGCTACCGCCAGGAGGCCGTGGTCACCGTCCTGGGCGGCGACGTGACCTCCGATCAGGCCAGCCGGGTCTCAGCCGACCAGGCCCAGGGCCTCTGGTTCGGGGCGGCCCGCTCCGACAGCGGCCGGTGCTACGTCCTGGCCGCCCGGGCCTCCGACGCCACCCCCCTCGGTCGGGGCACCCTGGGCCGGAACGAACCCTGCTCGGCCGCCCGCGTCCGCTTCCACCTCGAGCAGAAGCTCGTCGACGCCGAGCGGCGGCCCTGAGCCCCAGCTCAGCCGAGGGCTCGCGACAGGAGGTCGGCCTTCTCCAGGTCCGAGACCTCCTTGGATCCGGTGGCGGGGCTGCCCGACTCCCAGCGGGAGACGTGGGTGAGGTCCAGATCATGTCCGAAGGCCCGTTCGAGCCGGCTGCGCACGAAGCTCCAGGCGCCCATGTTCTCCGGCTCCTCCTGCAGCCAGCACAGGGAGGTGGCCCTGTCGTAGCGGGCCAGGACCTCGGCGATGGGTCCTTCGGGGAAGGGGTAGAGCTGCTCGACCCGCACGACGGCGACATCACCGAGGCCGCGGCTGGCCTTTTCGTTCAGAGCCTCGAGGGCCACCTTGCCGCTGGCCAGCACCACCCGGCGCACGGCGGCGGCGTCGGTCACGGCGTCGTCGTCGAGGACCTCACCGAACACCCCGTCGGTGAGGTCGTCGAGCGGGCTGTGGGCCTCCTCGGCCCGCAGAAAGGCCTTGGGGGTGAACAGCACCAGCGGCTTGGGGAAGTCGCGCACGACCTGGCGGCGCAGCAGGTGGAACAGCTGGCTGGCGGTGGTGACGTCGGCCACCTGCATGTTGGCCTCGGCGCACAGGGTGAGAAAGCGCTCGACCCGGGCGGAGGAGTGCTCGGGGCCCTGGCCCTCGTAGCCGTGGGGCAGCAGGAGGGTGAGGCCGCAGGTCTGGTCCCACTTGTCCTCGGCCGCGGCCAGGAACTGGTCGATGACGATCTGGGCGCCGTTGACGAAGTCGCCGAACTGGGCCTCCCAGGCCACAAAGGCATGGCGGTGCACGGTGGCGTAGCCGTACTCGAAGCCAAGGGCGGCGTACTCGCTGAGCAGCGAGTCGTAGATGAAGAAGCGGCCCTGCTCGGGGTCGACGTGGTCGAGCGGACGGTGCTCGACGCCGGTGCGGTGGTCGACCAGCACCGAGTTGCGGTGGCTGAAGGTGCCACGGCGGGTGTCCTGGCCGGCGATCCGCACGTCGTGGCCCTCCAGCAGCATGGTGCCGAAGGCCAGGCTCTCGCCCATGGCCCAGTCGACCTGCCCCCGCTCCCACAGCTGGCGCCGCCGGTCGAGCACCTTCTGCAGCTTGGGGTGGACGGTGAAGCCGTCGGGGTGGCTGAACAGCGCGGCCGCCACCCGGTCGAGAGCGTCCTGGTCGACGGCGGTCTTGGCCGGGGGCAGCAGGGGCGCCGGTCGGGGCGGGGGGGGTAGCACGCTGAGCTTGGGCGGCGCCGCCTTACGGGTCTCCTCGAGGGCTCGCTGCAGGCGGGTGGAGAAGTCGGCCAGCGCCGTCTCGGCCTCGTCCACGGTGATGTCGCCCCGGCGGACGAGCGACTCGACGTAGAGCTTGCGCACCGAGCGCCGGTGCTTGATGCGCTCGTACATGAGGGGCTGGGTGAGGCTCGGGTCGTCGGTCTCGTTGTGGCCGAACCGCCGGTAGCAGACCATCTCGATGACGACGTCCTTGTGGAACGCCTGGCGGTAGGCCAGGGCCAGCCGGCCGACCCGGGCGCAGGCCTCGGGGTCGTCGCCGTTGACGTGGAAGATCGGGGCCTGCACCATCTTGGCCACGTCGGTGGAGTACTGCGATGAACGGGCGGCGTCGGGGGCGGTGGTGAAGCCCAGCTGGTTGTTGATGACCAGGTGCACGGTGCCACCCACCTTGTAACCCCGCAGCTGGCTCATGTTCAGCGTCTCGGCCACCACACCCTGGCCGGCGAAGGCGGCGTCGCCGTGGATGAGGACGGGCAGCACCGCCGCGCAGTCGGGCTCGTCGCGCACGTCCTGGCGGGCCCGGACCATGCCGATCACGATCGGGTCGACGGCTTCCAGGTGGCTCGGGTTGGAGGCCAGGGTGACGTCGATCGGGGTGTCGGACAGGCCGACGTAGGTGCCGTGGAAGCCCTTGTGGTACTTCACGTCACCCGAGCCCTGGGTGGTCTCGGGGTCGAGGTTGCCCTCGAACTGGTCGAACAGCACGCCGTAGGGCTGGCCGACGATGTTCACCAGCACGTTGAGCCGGCCCCGGTGGGTCATCCCGAGGACGGCCTCCGGCACCCCGGCGACGGCGGCGGCGTCGAGCACGGCGTCGAGGATCACGATGGCCGACTCCGCCCCCTCGATGCCGAAGCGCTTGGCCCCCCGGTACTTGGTGTCGAGGAACTTCTCGAGCGCCTCGGCCGCGTTCAGCCGGTCGAGGACGTGGCGCTGCTCCTCGGGGCTGGTGGACCACGAGCGACCCTCGACCTGCTCCTGGACCCAGCGCTGCTCGGCCGGCTCCTGGATGTGCAGGTACTCGATCCCGACGGTCCGGCAGTAGGCGTCGCGCAGAAGGCCGAGAATCTCGCCCAGGGTCAGCCGCTGCGTGCCGGCCAGGCCGTCGGTGAGAAACTCGCGGTCGAGGTCCCACAGCGTCAGCCCGTAGGTGGCCGGGTCGAGCTCGGCGTGCAGCTTGGGCGCCATGAGGTCGAGGGGGTCGAGGTCAGCGATGAGGTGGCCGCGCAGGCGGTAGTTGAACACCAGGTTCTGGACGTGGATCTGCTTGTGCAGCCTGCCGGTCTCGGAGTCGACCGGGTTGACGTCGCGACTCCATCGCACCGGGACGTAGGGCACGCCGAGGCTCTCGAAGGCCCGGTCGTAGAACCCGTCCTCGCCCATCAGGTAGTGCTCGATCGTGGCCAGGAACTGGCCAGACTCGGCGCCCTGGATGATTCGGTGGTCGTAGGTGGAGGTGAGGACCACCTCCTTCGACAGCCCCAGCTCGGCCAGGGCCCGCTCGTCGGCGGCCTTGAAGGCGGCGGGGTAGTCGATCCGGCCGACGCCGACGATGCAGCCCTGGCCCGGCATGAGCCGGGGCACCGAGTGGCCGGTGCCGATGGTGCCGGGGTTGGTCAGGGTCACCGTGACCCCGCTGAAGTCGTCGGGGGTGATCTTGCCGGTGCGGACCTTGCGGATCAGCTCCTCATAGGCCAGCCAGAAGCCCCGGAAGTCGACGGTCTCGGCGTTCTTGATGCACACGACCATCAGGGTGCGGGTGCCGTCGGGCCGGGCGGTGTCGACGGCCAGGCCGAGGCCGATGTGCTCCCGCTGGTGGAGGAGAGGCCCGTACGTTCCTTCCCGCTCTGAAGGGCCGCTCGGGCCCAGGGCGCCGGCGGGGACGTACTCGTTGTTCATGACGGGCACGGCCTTGAGGGCGCTGACCACGGCGAAGCCGATGAGGTGGGTGAAGCTGACCTTCCCCTCCCGGTGGCGCCGCAGGTAGTTGTTCATGATCAGCCGGTTGCGCTCGAGCAGCTTGGCTGGGACGGCCCGCACCGACGTGGCCGTCGGCATGGACAGGCTGGCGTCCATGTTGCGGGCCACGGTGAGGGCCACGCCCCGCAGCGGCGACCCCTCCGGGGGGAGGGCCGAGGGGGCGGGCGGGGCCGGGGCGGCGGTGCGCACCGGCGGCGGGGCCAGCTTGGGGGGC
>JBBPYZ010000071.1:0-3549 GCA_038199465.1 Acidimicrobiales bacterium
CAGCTGAGCCCCGGGCACACGCCGGTGGCCGGGCTGTTCCTCGGGTCCGACGCCACCCATCCCGGCGGTGGCGTGCACGGCGCCTGCGGGGCCAACGCGGCCCGTTCGGCGCTGCGCTTCCTGGCCACCACCGGCCGCTTCGGGTGATCGCCGGCGCCGCGGCCCGCCCGGCGGCCCCCGCGCGGGTGGGGGGGGGGGGGGGGTGCGGGGGGGGGCGCCGCCCGGGGCCCGGGCCGGGGCGGCGCCCCCGGCCCCCCCCCCGCCGCGCCGGGTCCCCCCCGCCCCGCCCCCCCGCGCGCCCCCCTCCGGTCGGGTCCTGGTCGGGGCGTGCTCCTGGTCGGACCGCAGCCTGATACGCGACGGCGCCTTCTACCCGAGAATCTCGATGCGGGCCGCTGACCGGCTGGCCTACTACGCCGCCCGCCTGCCCCTGGCCGAGATCGGCACCACCCGATGGTTCCCCCCCACCCCCGACCAGGCCCACCAGTGGGTCGGCCGCACGCCGCCCTTGTTCCGCTTCGACGTGCAGGCCTGGTCGCTGTTCACCGGGGCCTCCACCCTCCCCTCCTCGCTGTGGCCCGACCTGGTCGGGGAGGTGCAGCCCGAGGCCCGGGAGCGCCACCGCCTCTACCGCGACCACCTGTCGGTCGAGGCCCGGCACGAGTGCTGGGCCCGGTTCCGCCACGCCCTCGAACCGCTGGCTCAGGCCGGCCGACTTGGGTGTGTCACCCTGCGCTGCCCCCGCTGGCTGCGGCCGGGCCGCACAGCCACCACCCTGCTCACCGAGGCCCGGGGGGCCCTCGACGGCTGGGCCGTGGCCGTCGAGCTGCCCAACCACCGCTGGCACGAGGGTGAGCAGGCCGAGGAGACCCTGGCCCAGCTGGAGGACCTCGACCTGGCCCTCACCTGCCTCGACCTGGCCCCCCGACCTGACGGCGCCCAGCCGCTGGTAGCGGCCACCGCCGAGGTGGCCGTCGTCCGGTTCCTGGGGCGCCGGCCCGGCCGCTGGCCGTGGCCGTGGCGCTACGCCGACGGCGAGCTGGCGGGCTGGCTCCCCAGCCTGGAGCGGCTGGCCGAAGGGTGCCGGGAGGTGCACTGCCTGTTCGCCAACACCCACGCCGACGACGCCGTCGCCGGCGCCCTCAGCCTGCGGGCCCTGGTCGACCCGCAGCCCGTGCAGGGCGAGCTGTTCTGAGCCGGCCCCTCAGACCTCTCCGGCGAGGTCTGCTGCGGTGAAGACCGACCGGAGCTCAAGCCCGGAGCGCCGGAGGTTCTCGACGCCCCCGAGCTGCCGATCGATGACCGTCAGCGCGTGGTCGACGATGCCACCCTCCTGTCGAAGGTCCATGGTCGACAGGGTGATCTGGCCGCCCGTGGTCACCACGTCCTCGACCACGGCGATCCGCCGGCCCCGGATGGCCACGCCCTCGATGATCTTGGCCGTCCCGTAGGCCTTGCGCTCGAGCCGCACGTAGACGGCGGGCAGACCGGTCCTCAAGGCGAGGGCGGCGGCGAGGCACACCGCCCAGCTGCAAGCCCGCCACCACCTCGACGTCGGGCGGCAGGAGGTTGGCCAGCTCGTCGGCGACGGCCGCGAGGAGATCGGGCCGGGAGGTGAACTGGAACTTGTCGAAGTACTCCGAAGCCTGCTGGCCGGACCTGAGGCTGAACGAGCCGGTGAGGTGGCGACCTCGTCGATGGCGGCGGCGAGCTCGGCGGTCGTCATGGCCACAGGATGGTCCGAGCCGGCTCGTTCCGCGACCCTGAGTCGGTGCAGGCCACCCGCTCAGCGGCGGGTCCACTGCTCGAGGAGGTGGGGCGGCGGTGCCGGCCAGCGACCGAGGACGTTGGCCACCTCGACCGGCGCGTCTCCCCGGGTCTCCGGCCAGGCCCACTGCTCGGCCGGGACCCGCCGGCGCCGCATGCGGCCGTCGGGGCCGGGCACCTTCGACGGGCGGGCCAGGAACAGGCCGAACACCACGAGGGGCAGAGCCACGACCATGAGTAAGCCCACCACCTGGCGCCAAGTGATCCCGACGACCTCCTCGGCCCGCAGGAGCAGGCCGAGGTCGTAGAGGGCGTGCAGGGCGATCGGCAGCCACAGCGTGCCGGTGCGCACCCGCACGCCGGCAACGGCCAGGCCGAAGGCTGTGGCGAACCCCATCTGGGCCAGCGTGGCCGTAGCCGGCCGACCGCTCAGAAGGTTCAGCGAGTGGAGCAGCCCGAACCACACCGACGACGCGACGACGGCCACGGTCGTGCCCCGCCACCGCAGCGACTCCAGGATCAGGCCCCGCGTCCACAGCTCCTCCTCCAGACCTATGGCCAGGCAGAGACCGGCGATGCCGAGGGCCGACCACAGGCCCCGACCGTCGGTGCCGGCGGCCAGCGAGAGCACCACATAGATCGCCGGCAGCCAGGCCAGCCCCAGCCGTCGCCATCGACGGGGCGGGCTGAACCCCACCCGCCGGTGCCAGCCCAGCCTGTCGACGATGGTGAGGGCCACCGCCGCGCTGGCCAGCTTGGCGCCGGTGAGCAGCACCAGGTCGGGGCCGCCGGTCAGGTCCCAGATGGACAGGGCCAGGCCGACCAGCGAGGCGAGGACGAACACCAGCAGCTGCAGGCCCATCAGCCGCCGGGTGCTGATGTCCTGGCTGACCGGGACATCGTCCCGCGCCAACTCGGAGTCCTCGACCTCGATCCAGGTCGTCTCGTTCGCTGCGCTCACAGCTGTCTTCTAACGATGCGGGGCGGTGGTCCGTTCTCGGGGGACCCGTGGTGGGCCACCATCCGCCAGCGGCCCCGTTGGTCGCGGGCGAACAGGTTGAGGGCGGCGACGGTGGCGCCGTGCTGGTCGCCGAGAAGGTCCTCGTCGACGGTGACCCAGCCGGCGTCGCCGTGGATGTGGGCATGGGCCTCGGTCAGCACGAACTGCAGCGACGACTCGCCTCCGAAGAGAGCGAAGAACGACGCCTGCACGTGGGGCCAGCCCCGCAGGGTGGCCCAGCCCGGGTGCGTGCAGGTGGCCCTGGCCGATCGCTCCCACAGCGCGCTCATGGCGTCGAGGTCGCTCGTCTCGAAGGCGGTGTAGAAGGCCTGGTTGGCGGCCAGGAGGCACGCCAGGTCGGCTTCGGCACCGGTCTCCACGCGGGTGAGGCTAGGTGGACAGGTCCCGGTAGCGTCCCCGGCCGTGGAGCCCCGCTACGTCGAGGGGTCGGGCGGCGTCCCCATCGCCACCTGGGAGCTGACTCGGCCCGGGCAGCCCCCCCGACCCGCTCTCCTGGTGGCTCATGCCACGGGCTTCCACACCCTCTGCTACCGGGCCATGGCCGCCGGGGTGGCCGACCGCTTCCGGGTGGTCGGCTTCGACTGCCGGGGCCACGGGCACAGCGGCACGCCACCGCTCGATGCCGACGAGGACGGCCGCATCCCCGCCATGGCCTGGGAGCGCTTCGCCGACGACGCCCTCGCCGTGGTCGACGCCCTGCACCTGGAGGGAGCGGTCGGCTTCGGCCACTCGTGCGGGGGCTCGGTGCTGCTGCTGGCCGA